>JBIIQS010000013.1:0-8546 GCA_044341965.1 Rhodoluna sp. | reverse complement strand
TCTCTAAAACAAAGATTTAGGTGCACTGGTCCAGGAAATTCTTGGTTTATTCCAAGTGCTGTTGCAACGGCTTTTTCTGCAAGCTCTTTGACGAAGTTTGTGTCGACTGGATCAGTTGGTGCTTCGATGTCTGTGCAAGACCTGACCGCGTCTCCAAAGATGCCGACTTGATTTGTAGTTTGGTTGGCTCCCACTCCACGAAGTTCTGCTGGACGATCGGCAGTTAGCAAGATAAGTGGAACGCCGCTGTGGCTTGCCTCCAGGACAGCTGGAAGCAAGTTTGCTACAGCCGTTCCAGATGTGGTGATTATGGCAACCGGTCTACCGCTTGCCTTAGCAGCACCCAGTGCCGTGAAAGCCATCGAACGTTCGTCGATCCGAACTCGAAGTACCAACCGGTTAGCGTCGTGAAGCTGCTGCGCCGCAATCGCGAGCGATTGTGATCTAGATCCGGGTGCGAGAAAAACTTCCTGAACTTCTAGTTCTGATAAAGCTGCGAGGAGGTTTGCTGAGAAAACTTGAGCTGCGCACTGCATTGGAGTTAGGACTTGTCCTTACCGGCGCTATCGCCAGAATCCTCGTCTGGTTCGGTCTTTGGTTTTGGCTCTTCCGATTCCGGCTTTTGCTTGTCGAGTTTTTCCGAGAGGTCTCTCAAAAACGATGGATCATCATCTGGTGCAACAATCTTTGTTCTTCCAAAGCGATTCTTTGGACCACCCACGGGTCTGCCGAGTACCAGATATAGCAGTCCGCCGACGATTGGAACAAATAGACAAATCACAATCCAGGCCCATTTAGGTAGGTTTCTAACTTCGTTCTTTTTGGCGCTTGCAGCAAAAACAGTCACAAAGACGGTGAAAAGCAACCAAACGGCGAATATAAAAAGTAGTGATCTAACCATGGTTTAACTCTAAGCCAGATACAAACTTAGAATGAAACTATGAAAAATCCTTGGATAGTCTTCATCGTTGCTCGATTGGGTCTATTCGCTGGTTTCTTGGCGATTTTCCTAGTTCTTGGCTTTGATTGGCTCTATTCCACACTAGTTTCTGGAGCTTTGGCGTTGGCGGTTTCCCTGGTGTTCTTGCAAAAACAGCGAGATGAGCTGTCCAAAGAGATCTACAAGAAATTTGGTAAAGATCAAAACTCCGCTACGCGAGATAGCGATGCAGACTTAGAAAACAGAATTCTAGATTTAGAAAAAGACGACAACAAGCCCGAGGGTGAGAAGTAGCGCGTATGTCAGCGCGGCGAAGCTGGTTAGCTTCAGAACCAAAATAAGCTCCTTAGCCGTCTTGGCTGTCAAAACAATAAGGGTTGCCGGGGCGACCAGAAAAAGCGCTCCAAAAGCTAAGAAGCTAGCTGGGTACAGAAGCGTGAAGTAGAAAAGAATCAAAAACGGGAACCAGATCATAAAGACGAATAGTCTCTTGGCCCACTTAGCACCCATCCGAACGGCAAGAGTGTTCTTGGACGCAATCTTGTCGGTTTCAATGTCGCGTATGTTATTGACCATCAACACGGCAGCAGCAAAGCTTCCTGCGGATATACCGCCAAGTACTGAGTTGATCTCTACAAAACCAATCTGCACGTAGGCGGTTCCAATTGTTGCCACTAAACCAAAAAATACAAAGACTGCTATCTCGCCAAAGCCTGCGTAACCGTAAGGGTTTTTTCCCCCGGTGTAGAACCAAGCGGCAACAATCGATAACAACCCAACTGCAATTAGCCACCACTGACCGGTTATGACAACAATCTCAAAACCACTTGCTGCTGCCAGAATGAAAAACAGCATCGCGGCAGTTTTCACTGACTCTGGTTTTACAGATTTTGATCCAGTAAGCCTAAGTGGGCCAACACGCTTGTCATCAGTTCCGCGAATACCATCAGAGTAATCGTTTGCGAAGTTGACGCCTATTTGCAAACACAAAGCAACGCCTAGTGCAAGAGCAGATAGCAGTAAGTCAAAGCGCTGCATGGCATCTGCGGCTCCCGCTCCAATTGCTACTGGTGCAATCGCAAGCGGAAGGGTACGAAGTCTTGCTCCCTCAATCCAAAGGCGCATGCTCTTGTTTTTCACATTGACTCCTTGGAAAACAACTTTGAAATCGAAAGGGTATCTATTTTTGATGTTGCAAGCTTTGGAAGTTTATCAACTCTGATTACCCTTATTGGCTTACCAGCTGGGCCCAAGAGTGCAGCAAGTTGATTTGCGATATCGTCGGCAACCTCTGGAGAACCTACGTAGCAAACACCAACTCTTTCACCCCAGGTTTCGTCGCTTATCGCTACCGCGCACAGCTCCTCCACACCTGCAAGCTCAGCTCCCAGATACTCAACTCGATCAAGGGAAACTTTGAGCCCACCGGAGATGATTACCCGATCAGCTCTACCCAAGATCATTAACTTGCCGCTCTCGGAGAGCTCAGCAAGGTCATTGGTAAAGATCCAATCATCTTGATCTTCAGCCAAAGTTTTGCCCTGGACAAGCAATCTGCCATCTGGTGCAATTTTCAGCCTGACCCCTTCAAGAGGAATTCCGTCATATACGCACCCACCGGAAGTTTCTGTCATGCCGTAACTGATTACTAGTTTTAGGCCAAGGCCCCGTGCCCGTTGTTGAAGCTCTAACGCAGTTGCTTGTCCACCAACCAAAATTGCCCTAAAGCCTCTTAGAGTCTCAAGCAACGCTTTGTCACTCTCGCAATCCGCAACCAGCTTTGCCAACTGGGTTGGAACAAGGGAAGTGTATTTGTTGGTATGACTAAGCAAGTTTGCTGATCTGAAAAATGCCTCGGTAGTAAAAGGTAAAGCGGTATTCATCATCACTGGTTGAGTATCTGCAAGAACTGAGCGCAACAGAACTTGCTGACCGGCAATGAAATTAATAGGCAGCGCCAATACCCACTGACCAGCAGGTCCCAGTCTCTCCTGTCCGGCGGTTGCGGCGTGCTCAAGTGCCCTAAGGGAAATTGAAATTCTCTTTGGGGTTCCGGTAGATCCCGAGCTCTCCACAACGCAAGCTATCTGATCGTCAACAAACTCTGGAGTTGGATCAAATTCTGGGATCACACCGTTTATGGCAGGAGGGCAAACAAAGATAGCTTTCTTGGAAGCGAGAACGTCGATCATTACCTGCAAAGCCTTAACGGTCTCGTTAGCAGGAACTACGACTAATGGCTTGGGCATTTTTTGATTAGAAGTGCCAAGGATACGGCGCCCAGTTTGGAGCTCGCTTTTCCAAGAATGCGTTTTTGCCTTCAGCAGCCTCTTCGGTGGCGTAAGCCAACCTAGTTGCTTCTCCGGCAAAGAGTTGTTGTCCAACAAGGCCATCATCAATCGCGTTCATCGCATACTTCAGCATTCGAATCGAAGTGGGTGACTTTCTCATGATTTCTGCAGCCCATTCGAGTCCTACCTTTTCCAAGTCTTTGTGCGCTACCGCAAGGTTCACTACCCCCATGCTCACTGCTTTCTTGGCGTCATACTCTTGACCTAAGAAAAAGATTTCACGGGCGAATTTTTGGCCAGCCTGGCGAGCAAGATAGGCGCTTCCAAATCCACCATCGAAGGATCCAACATCCGCATCAGTTTGCTTGAATTTGGCGTGCTCGATGCTTGCGATGCTGAGATCGCAAACCACATTCAACGAATGTCCGCCGCCTGCTGCCCAGCCTGGAACCAGAGCAATAACAACTTTGGGCATAAAGCGAATCAGTCTTTGGACCTCGAGGATGTGAAGGCGGCCTGAATATTCAGGGTCTAGGTTCTGATCATCATCGGCGTACTGATATCCGTCTTTGCCACGAACTCTTTGATCTCCGCCACTTGAAAAAGCCCAGCCACCATCTTTTGCGGATGGGCCGTTACCGGTTAGCAAAACAACGCCAACTTTTGAATTGGTTCTGGCGTGCTCGAGGCTAGCTGCTAGCTCGTCTACTGTTTTTGGTCTAAAAGCATTTCGTACTTCAGGGCGGTTAAAGGCAATTCGCACCACGCCCAATGATTTGTGCTGGTGATAAGTGATGTCTGTCTGCTTCTCAAAACCTTGCACGTGGTGCCAAATGCTGGCGTCGAAAAGCTCAGAAACTTGATTAGCCATGCTTCTAGACTAACAATGTGAAACCTCGCCTGAATGACTTAGTTGCTACCGCCAAGGTTGTGAGCATTCCGCTGCGCACCAAATTCCGCGGACTCACTGAGCGAGAGCTGCTGGTCTTTGAAGGCCCTAATGGCTGGAGTGAATGGGCGGCCTTCACTGCGTATGAAGATGAGGAAGCCGCCATCTGGTTACAAGCCGCCATCGAGTGGGGCTATGAAACGGTTCCGGAACCTGTAAGAAAACAGGTTCCCGTGAACGCCATTTTGCCTGCGGTTCCAACTGAAGAAGTAGCCAAAGTGCTTGGCCGCGCAGGAAAGTTTGCAACTGTGAAGATCAAAGTAGCGGACCCAAAACAAACCACTACTGACGATCTTGCTCGAATTCTAGAAACTAAACGGTTATACCCTGACGCTAAGTTGCGAGTAGATGCTAATGGTGGATACAAAGTTCATCAGGCGCTAGAGCTGCTCGCGGAGCTACAAAGTAATTCAATTGATCTTGAATTCTTTGAGCAGCCGGTTGCAACAATCGCCGAACTAGCCGTGCTTCGAATTGAGATGTCTAGGCGCGGGCAAAAAGTATTGGTTGCCGCCGACGAATCAGTTAGGAGAGCTTCCGACCCGCTCGCTGTTGAACTTGCAGGAGCTGCTGACTTGCTAGTTCTAAAAAGTGCTCCTCTTGGCGGAATAAATAGCGCACTAGCTGTTGCCAATTCTTCAAAGCTTAAAATCTGTGCCTCAAGTGCGATGCAGTCCTCAATTGGTTTAGCTGCCGAATTGCACTTCGCTGGTTGTCTTCCGGAACTAAATTATGACGCTGGACTTGGAACGGGTTACCTGTTTGGTGGGGATCTAACTGCTGACCGCTTGATTCCAGAAAATGGAATGCTTGAACTTCGTCGCCCAGAGATCAATACTTCATCACTTGAGATATTGAAGGCAGAAGATCACGGCTATGACTGGTGGATCGCCAGGTTGGAGCGATGCTCCAGAATTCTTGGCTTAGAGTCCTGAGTAAACGTGCAACCCTTTAAAGAACATGTTCACAATCGTGAAGTTGAAAACAACCGCAGCAAATCCAACAAGTCCTAACCAAACCGCTCGCTTACCAGTCCAACCTCTTGTTGCATTGGCGTGTAGGTAACCGGCGTAGATAGTCCAAATAATAAATGTCCAAACCTCTTTGGTATCCCAACCCCAATAGCGGTGCCAGGCACGCTCTGCCCAAATTGCACCCGCAATTAACGTGAAGCTCCAAAGAATGAAACCAACAATGTTGAATCGGTAGGCAAGCTGCTCAAGAGTTTCTTTCTTTGGAAAGATCCCCATTACGCGCTTGAAGTTTTCAACTCCTTTAGTCTTTGCTTTCTCAACCCAGTTGGCGGTCTTGAGTAGATAGGCGGTCGATAGTGCTGCCGCAATACTAAAGAAAGCAGTTGCCAAAAGTGCTACCAAAACGTGGATCACGAGCCAGAAGCTTTGTAGGGCTGGCATCAGTGATTGAACTTCTACGTAAAAAAGCGATACAGCGGTGCCAAGCACAAGAAGCACAAATCCAACGACGAAAGTAGCCAGGATACGAACTTCTGGAATGCGTATAGAAATCAAGAAAATCATCATCAGAATTAGTGCGCCGGTGATTGAGTACTCGTAAAGATTTGACCAAGGAACTCTCGCGGCGGCTATTCCGCGCATTATTACGCCAGCTGCCAAAACAAGGGTTGCTATGACTGCCAAAGAGAGTCCGACGCGCTCTAGGGCCGATGAGGCCTTGACCTCTTTTACCTTCTTGCTAGCCGCTTTAGAAAGGTGCCAGCCCGATACTAAGAAGGCTGCGGTAAACACCAACATGGAAGCAAAAACCACCAGTAAAGAGGTCTGGGACAGGCTTTCATTTAGGACAACAGAGTTCATTTACTACCCTTTTTTATCTCTTGTGTTAATTCTCTAACAACTTCTTCAAGTCTTGGATCCTCACGCTTGGAAAGTGCTGCAACTTCAAAGGCCGAAGCTGTGCTCTTTACCCAAACCCTGCGGCGGGGAGTAATCAATCCAACAATGACTCCAGCCAAAGCCAGCAATGAAAACAGCAATACCCAGAACTGGCCTGGGTTGTGTGCAATGTCTAAGGAAGCGAATCTCTTGATGCCATCGAACGTTACTGTTCCTAAGCCGTTTGGAAGATCTTTGGTTTGGCCAAGTTCCAAAACAATTCCAGGGGTTGGTGCATCCCGTCCTGCTACCTGCGTAAGTCTTTCGGTATCTAGTGCATACACATTTAGTGACTGACCGCTATCAAGCCCAAGATCACCGGTATAAACATTCATCGAGATAAGTGGGTTCACAATCCCTGGGAACATAGATGTGTAAGCACCGGTTGAAAGCTCTGCCGCTGTTGGATAGAAGAAAGCGACAATTCCAATTTGCTCCGGTTGATTGTCAGGAACCTTGATAATTCCAATCGAGGTCATGTTGTTATCTTGCGGAAGAAAAATTGTTGCACCGGAGTAGCTAATGTCGCCATTGGCGTCTCGAACGGTTATCTCAGGTGCGTAGCCGTGCCCTGTTAGATAAAGGCTTGCACCTGGCTCATCCAACGGGGCATTTACCTGGATTACCGAGGTTACGCCTGGATCTTCAGGGGAGGTTTTTCGGGTGACGGTGGCACGAAAATCTAGCGGGGCTCCAATGTTGGTTTCATTGGTGAAGTCGTAGTCGACTTCAAACTTGTCCAAAGTAACGCTGAGTGGTTTCAAGGTCTCAGGGTTGAAAAACAGCCCTGGTGACAAAGAGTCAAACCCTGCAAGGTTGTTCACAAAAGTGTCCCCCTCAGCCAATACCCTTTGGCCTGAAAAACTGTAGCCGCCACCAACACCAACCGCGATCAAGACACCGACTAGAGATAGGTGAAAAACCAAGTTTCCGGTTTCGCGCATGTAACCCTTTTCGGCGCTGATTGAATTTCCACGCTTGATTACTCTGTACCCTCTGTCCTTGAGCATCTTGATTCCCACCTGAACCGGGTCTACACCTTTTGGGGTGATCGATTTTTGGTATGCGGGCATACGAGACAAAGTTGTTGGAGTTTTCACTGGCTCTTGACGCAGCGCGTCATAGTGCACTTTGGTTCTTGGAAGAACGCATCCAACTAAGGAGGTAAATAGAAGAATGTAAATCGCCGAGAACCAAATAGATCCGTAAACATCAAAGAGCTGGAAGAAATCTAAAACCGGTGCTAGCTCGGGATTATTATCAAAAAACTGCGCTACGCCATTTGGGTCAGCCGAGCGCTGCGGATAGATCGACCCTGGAACTGCTGCAGCTGCCAAGAGCAGCAGAAGTATGAGAGCAGTTTTCATACTGGTTAGCTGTCGCCAAATCCATCTGGACCAACCAGTTAGTCCTATGTCAGGAGCGTCATAGCGCTGGGGTAAAGACACCGAACACCCCCTGAAGCCAAGAAGCGAATCCGATCCACAGACCAGTTGCTAGTGCGATACCAAGAACAATCAAAACAACTCCACCGGCGATGTTGAAAGTTCTGATGTGCTTTTTCACAAAACTAACTGACTTGGTAGCCCAACCAAACCCGGCGGCAATTGCAACAAAGGGCAATCCGATTCCGATTGAATACAAAAATGCCAAGAGCGCTCCCCGACCAGGCGAACCAGCATCAGAAGCGAGAGTAAGAACAGCTGCAAGAGTTGGACCAATACATGGCGTCCAACCTAGACCAAATGCCACACCCAATAGCGGTGCTCCAGCCAAACCAATCTTTGGCTTCAGAGAAGTTTTGAAAGTTTGTTGCAGGAATGAGAACTGACCGATTAGTACCAGTCCAAGCAAAATGATGATCACACCAAGCACCTGCTGCACCCAAGCCAAGTTGTTGATGTAAATCAACATTCCGATTCCACCAAAGAGTGCGCCGAATGAAACAAACACAGCGGTGAAACCAAGCACAAATAGCAACGAACCGATAATCATTCTTGATTTTTTGGCAGAGCCATCAGCAACACCAGTGATGTACCCAAGGTACCCAGGAACAAGTGGTAACACACATGGTGAAACAAACGAGATTAGTCCAGCTATTAACGCCAGAGGCATGGCGGCAAGCAGTGAACCATTTAGAACTATCTCAGCGGGATTCAATTTTTCTCCCTGACAACGGTCTTGATTAGTTCTTCCAGAATTCCTTTATCTATTCTTCCAAGAACTCTCGCAGAGACATTCCCTTCGGAATCAATCACCAAAGTTGTTGGCACCGCTTGTGGAGTCACTACACCGGTGAATCCCAAAACCACCGCTCCGGTTTTTGCGTCCATAACAGACGGGAAATTCAAATTCACTTGTCTCGCAAAAGCCAGCGCTGTTTCTGCAGTATCTCTAACGTTCACACCGATGAATTGAACTTCGTCGCTAAGAAACTGATCCTGCAATTCAAT
>JBIIQS010000012.1:0-8861 GCA_044341965.1 Rhodoluna sp. | reverse complement strand
CACCCAGCTTCTGTACTGCGGCGCGCCACCCGGTTTGGGTGCCTGTTCCGCTTGGAATATAACTACTCATTTAGTCGACTACCTCTCTGTAGTTTTTTTGGGTTGAGTTGCACTCTGACCAAACCTCGCGGCAAAAAAGATTCCTTTGCCGTTTGGGTTAGCCCCTTCAAACGCTCGAGCGTTCGAAGCTTTTTTGTCGATGGTTCTAGTCATGCTAGATCCACCTCAATTCCTTGGGAGGTGAGTTTTTCAACGTGAAGACGATCTGCGTCCACATCGGTAACTACTCGGTCAATGTTCTTAAAGTTTGCAAATAGAGCAGAGTAGCTAGAACCAAACTTTGAATTGTCGGCGAGAACTATCGTCTCGTTAGCGTGCTCAATCATCGCCTTCTTTACTGCCGCTTCGTCTGGGTCAACAGTCGAAAAGCCGTAGTTGATATCGATTCCATTTGTGCCCAAGAATGCTATCTGTGCCCGATAGCTTTTTAGATCTTCAACAGTCTTTGATCCGATTGAGCTAAGTGTGGTTGGTCTGATGCGACCACCCAGCAGATAAACCTGAGTGGATGACTCCCCAAGAACAGAAGCAAGAGTAAGGCTGTTTGTCACGACCATAAGTTGTGGTTTGTTTCGAAGCGAGTCAGCTAGAAATTCTGTCGTGGTTCCACCGTCAACAAAAATGCAACCTTCTTCTGGAAGGTACTGTGCAGCAATTTGAGCAATGCGAGCTTTTTGTTCCGGGTTGCGATTCTTTCGTTCTGGAAAAGTAAATTCATGTGAAAGGCGGCCAGCAGATATTGCTCCACCGTGAACTCGACGCAGTAGTCCGCGCCTTTGAAGAATATCTAAGTCTCTGCGGACTGTCTCGACTGCGACATTGAGCTTGCCAGAGGCATCGAGCGCGTCAATGCGTCCGTCCTTGTTCGACCATTCAATAAGTCGAAGCCTGCGCTCCTCAGCGAGCATTTGGGTCCTGTCCGAATCTGCCTGATTGTGTAGTTTTCTGACTGATTGAGGAAAAAACTAGCAGATAATTTGGGGCTAAATACCAGAAACAGGCAAAAAAGGACTCAAAAGCTAGAAAAACTAGCCTTGTAGCTCGCGGATCCGGGCGTCTTCAACCAGCCTCCACCACAAAAACACAGCAAATCCAGCAAACAAAGCCCATTCGAGGGCATAAAACAGGGTCAGCCAGTTCACCTGGGTGCCCGCCTCAGGTGGAGCAATCACAATCGTCTCTAGTCCAAAGCCTGGTTCTGAGTCCAGAACCATGAAGCCAGCAAGGCTCTGAACTCCAGCTTCTTTATATAAGTTCACCAGTTGAGCCAGCGAGAAGCTTTCCAGCAGGTAGGGCTTGTCCGTAGCTGTCAAAGCAACAGGTCCCTCAGTTTGAAGATATCTTCCGGTCTGCTCCAAAAAGGCCTGCGGTTGAATTGATTCCATCAATTCGGTTCTTGCAGTTTCCGCTATCGAAAGACTCTCGGCAAAACCAATTCCCACACTCAAGCTTGCGGTTGAGTCACCGTCTTCTAGCAGAACACCCGAATTTGCAATTACCCAATATCCCGAGACCAATTCATTGTTTGTACGTTGTAAACGATTAGCAACGATGAAAACATTCTGGGTATCAATCATTATCTCTGCTTTGACTCTTTTATTGGCAGCGATTGCAGTCAGCGGAGCTCCGGGTTTTTCTGACTCAATAAGAACGAGTGGAGCTTGAGATAAATCCTCTGGCTCAACTTCAGTGAAAGATCGCTCTAATTGCCACTGACCCAGAAGAGCAAATACCCCCGCAATCGCCAGCGCAAGAAACAAGCCAAAAATCCATTTGGGCCGTCTGGCTACTTGAGACCAGGTTGGGTTAGTCATTAGCTCTTTACGTAAGGAGCAATTACAACTTCAACGCGCTGGAATTCTTTCAGATCTGAATAACCAGTTGTTGCCATAGATCTGGCTAGAGCGCCAACGATGTTGGATGCGCCATCGGCTGAAGAAGAAGGTCCAGTAAGAATCTGCTTGAGCGATCCAGTTTGCTCAACGCGCACGCGGTGACCTCGAGGAAGTTCCGCGTGGAAAGCCTCTTGTCCCCAGTGCCAACCGCGACCTGGAGCATCAGTCGAACGGGCAAGAATGGATCCAATCATCACTGCATCTGCTCCGCAGGCAATTGCCTTGACGATGTCTCCGGAGGTGCCCAGTCCTCCGTCGGCAATAACATGCACGTAACGGCCACCGGACTCGTCCATGTAGTCGCGTCTGGCCCCCGCCACATCGGCCACCGCTGTAGCCATCGGGGCATGGATGCCTAGTACCGCGCGGGTTGTGGAGGCGGCACCGCCGCCAAAGCCAACAAGAACGCCGGCAGCACCGGTACGCATTAGGTGTAGGGCTGCGGTGTAGTTTGCTACTCCGCCAACGATTACTGGGACATCCAGCTCGTAGATGAACTTCTTCAGATTCAGTGGCTCAGAATCTTTGGCAACGTGCTCTGCTGAAACGGTGTTGCCACGAATAACAAATAGGTCAACGCCGGCTTTCAAAACTGCTTCGCTGAACTGAGCGGTGCGCTGCGGTGAAAGGGCTGCTGACACTGTCACACCGCCCGCACGAATCTGTGCGATTCGATCGCGAATTAGCTCTGGCTTGATTGGCTCTGCATATATCTGCTGCATTCTTGCAGTGGCTTCAGAATCTTTTAGCTTTGAGATTTCTTCAAGAAGTTTTTCTGGTTTGTCATACCTTGTCCAAAGACCTTCAAGATCCAAAACTCCAAGACCACCGAGTTTTCCAATTTCAATTGCAGTCTCAGGTGAAACAACTGAGTCCATAGGTGCTGCAAGAATCGGCATCGAAAACTGGTAGGCATCAATTGACCAAGTGGTCGAAACATCTTTGGGGTCACGGGTTCTTCTGGTTGGAACAATCGCGATGTCATCGAAGGCATAAGCGCTCTTGGCGCGCTTGTTTCTTCCGATTTCTATTTCGGTCATGAAGATTTCTCCTAGCGAGTTCCGTAGTTTGGGGCTTCAATAGTCATCTGAACATCATGAGGGTGTGACTCTTTGAGCCCAGCTGCGGTGATGCGAACGAACTTTCCTTTTTGCTGAAGCTCAGCAATTGTGCCTCCGCCAACATATCCCATTGATGCTCTGAGGCCCCCAATGAGCTGGTGAGTAACCGACGCCACCGAACCGCGGTAAGGAACCTGACCCTCGATGCCTTCTGGGACAAGCTTGTCCTCACGAAGCACGTCGTCTTGGAAGTAGCGGTCTTTGGAGTAGCTCTGGGCCTCGCCTCTGGACTGCATGGCTCCAAGAGAACCCATACCTCTATACGTCTTGTATTGCTTGCCGCCAACGAAGGTAATCTCCCCTGGAGCTTCGTCGGTTCCAGCTAGCAAAGAACCAATCATTACGGCATTTGCGCCAGCAACTAGGGCTTTTGGAATATCTCCCGAGAACTGCAATCCGCCATCTGCGATAACTGGAACGCCAGCTGGCTTGCAGGCAAGACTTGCTTGGTAGACGGCAGTAATTTGCGGAACACCAACACCAGCAACAACACGTGTGGTGCAAATCGAACCTGGTCCAACTCCAACCTTGACTCCGTCAACTCCAGCGTCAACAAGTGCCTGGGCACCCTCACGAGTTGCCACATTGCCGCCGATGATGTCAACATTTTTTGCAAATGGTTCGGACTTAAGTTTCTTAACCATTTCCAAAACGGCTTTGTTGTGACCGTGAGCGGTGTCAACAACCAAAATGTCAACACCGGCATCAACTAGAGCCATTGATCTTTCCCAAGCATCTGTTCCTACACCAACCGCAGCTGCAACAAGTAATCTGCCGCTGGAGTCTTTTGAAGCGAGTGGATACTTTTCACTCTTGTCAAAGTCTTTGACTGTTATTAGTCCGCGAAGTTTTCCCTGCTCGTCAACTAGTGGCAGCTTCTCAATTCGGTGCTGCGCAAAAATTGCAATTGCCTTATCTGGAACAATTCCAACCGGAGCAGTGACAAGCGGCATCGCGGTCATAACGTCCTTGACCAGAGTTGTGGTTCTTTGCACGTCGAGCACAAATCTCATGTCTCGGTTGGTGACGATTCCAAGCAGTAGGCCGTCCTCGTCTATAACGGGCAATCCCGAAACTCTGTACTTTCCGCAAAGGTCATCGACTTCTTGGATGGTGGCTAGTGGGCCGATGGTTACCGGGTGGGTGATCATTCCAGCCTCAGACCTCTTTACTAGGTCTACCTGGCTGGCCTGGTCTTCCAGAGAAAGGTTCCGGTGCAAGACCCCAATTCCGCCCTGCCTGGCCATGGCAATTGCCAGCCTGGCCTCGGTAACTGTATCCATGGCAGAAGACAGCAGTGGGATGTTGATTTCTACTCTTTTGGTGACCTTGGTTTTGGTGTTTACCTGAGATGGAACCACGTCAGATTCGCCAGGGAGAAGAAGGACGTCATCGTAGGTCAGACCAACTAGGCCAAACGGGTCTGGCTGGGCCATTTTGTACCTAACTATTGGGGTAAGAAGCTTCTTTACCCAAGTCTAGTTTTTTTTCAGGCCTAAAGACAGTGCTATTCTTTGGTAAACCCTGAAAACTGGGGCAAGTCCAAGATGAGGCATAGATGCCCAGGAATGACATGGAGGCACCTTGATCCTCTCCGAAACCCAACGAGGTTCTAGAAGCTGGATTCAGCTCCTAATGCTGGCCGTAGTTACCGCAATAACCTTTGGGGGTCTGTTTGCAACCAGCGCTCATGCCGACGAAGTAGGCACAGACCTGCCTTACAAGATCGTAGGAAACATCAAAAACGAAGGAATTGCCCTTGAGGGTGTTCGAATCGTCGTATCCGGCGGAGGTTACACAGCTGAAACTGTTTCTGACGCAGAGGGTAAATGGTACATAGGTGTTCCTGAGAAAGGTGGTTACACAGTAACCCTTGATCAAGAGACTTTGCCTGCTGGAATTGCGGTAATCGATGAAGCAGGTGCCGAACAATCGGTCGAAATAGGACCTTCGGGAAGCGTAACAATGAACTTCTTCATCGGTGCCGGTGAGCGAATTGTCGTGAGCCTCTTTGATCAAGTTATTGCGCGAGTCATTTATGGCTTGAACTTTGGTTTGATGCTTGGATTAGCCGCCGTTGGACTTTCTTTGGTGTTTGGAACAACTGGTTTATCAAACTTCGCTCACGCAGAAATGGTCACCTTCGGTGCAATTACCGCATTCTTCCTAGGAGGAGTTCTTGCACTTCCTATCTGGGTTGCAATTCCAGCTGCAGTTGTAATAAGCGGTCTGATGGGTTGGGGTCTGGATTCAGGTCTTTGGCGACCGCTTAGAAAACGTGGGCTGGGTCTTGTCCAGCTGATGATTGTTTCAATTGGTTTGTCTCTTGCTGTTCGTTACTTATTCCAATTCTTCGTTGGAGGAGGAACAACACAACTTCCTGGCTTCGACTCTCCAAAGATAAAACTCTTTGGAGCAACCTCGCTGAGCGTCATTGACATGGCTTCGATGGTTTTGAGCCTTGTTGTGATCATCGGATTTGCCTGGTGGTTGATGACCACTCAAACAGGAAAAGCCACCCGCGCCATTTCCGACAACCCGGATCTAGCAGCAGCCTCCGGTATTGACGTTGACCGGGTGATCCGGATTGTTTGGATTGTGGCGGCTGGACTAGCGGGTCTGGCAGGAGTGCTTTGGGCTTACTTCCGTCCAGGAATCAAGTGGGACATGGGAGCTCAGATCCTGCTCTTGATCTTTGCCGCTGTGACTCTTGGTGGCCTGGGAACCGCTTTTGGTGCCCTACTTGGCGCCCTGGTAGTTGGTTTGTTGGTTGAGGTCTCCAGCCTCGTGATCCCATCGGATCTAAAGTACGTGGGAGCGTTGGTCGTTTTGATCGTGATCTTGCTAGTAAGACCGCAGGGAATCCTGGGTCGAAAAGAACGAATAGGTTAGGGAAGGCGCTATGGACTGGTCTGCAATTTTATCCAACACCGCTCAAGGTCTTCTGAGCCCCGCCACTATGGCTTTCGCTCTAGCTGCACTTGGACTTGCGATGCACTTCGGTTTCGCAGGACTTCTGAACTTTGGTATCGCTGGCTTCATGGCTATCGGAGCCTACGGTTACGCGATTTCTATTCTCACCTTCGGCTTCGAGTGGTGGCAGGGAATACTAGTTAGCTTGGTTGCCTCTGTGCTGTTCTCGCTAATTTTGGGAATTCCAACGCTCCGCCTTCGCGGTGACTACTTGGCTATTGTGACAATCGCTGCTGCGGAAATTCTTCGCTTGTTGTTTCTTACCAACGCCTTTGTTGATGTCACAGGTAGCGCCGATGGTCTCTCCGGATATCACAACAGCTTCCGTGCAGCCAACCCGTTCCCAGAAGGTGACTACGGATTCGGTCCTTGGACATACAACAACATCGAGTTCTGGGTTCTTATCTTGGGCCTAATCACTTTGGCTATCTGTGCCTTCTTGCTACTACTCCTTATGAAGAGTCCTTGGGGTCGAGTCATCAAGGGAATCCGTGAAGACGAGGATGCCGTTAGAGCACTTGGAAAGAACGTTTTTGCATACAAGATGCAAGCACTTATTATTGGTGGAGTTTTTGGATCCTTGGGTGGAATCATCTACGCTCTGCCGTCATCGGTAAACCCAGGTGTTTACGTGACCTCGTTGACCTTCTTCGTTTGGACAGCACTACTTCTAGGTGGAGCAGCAACCGTGTTTGGCCCAGTGCTTGGAGCGGTTATCTTCTGGGTGCTTCAGGCCTTCCTGTCAAACGTGCTACCACAGCTCGTTTCCAGCGGAATTCTTCCGTTCATCAGTAGCATTCAGGCTTCAACTATCAGGTTCATCCTGGTGGGAGTCGGTCTCATGCTTCTTGTTATTTACCGTCCTCAAGGAATCCTTGGAGACAAGAAGGAGCTGACCTTTGTCAAGTAGTAGCGCAAAACTTCCAGGAAAGCCTGCAGTCAAGACAACCGGACTGCACGTTGGAACCATTCGTCCAGGTGTTCCAAAAGTAGACCCAATCATCACCATGGACAATGTCTCTCGTAAGTTCGGAGGCCTTGTTGCCGTTGATGTTGAGCACCTAGAGATTCCTCGCGGTGCAATCACGGCCCTGATTGGTCCTAACGGTGCGGGTAAAACGACACTTTTCAACTTGTTGACTGGTTTTGATAAGCCAGACACCGGAACTTGGAACTTCGCAGGAAAGTCCCTTGCAGGTATTCCTGCTTTCAAGGTGGCTCAGATGGGTCAGGTCCGGACCTTCCAGCTCACCAAAGCATTGAGCTTGCTTACCGTATTGCAGAACATGAAGCTCGGTGCCAAGGATCAGCGCGGTGAGAAGTTGATGTTCTCGATCTTCCCTTTCCTTTGGAAAGCAAAAGAGCAAGAGATTGAAGAAAAGGCTCTAGAGCTTCTGAAGCGATTCAAGCTGGACACCAAAAAAGACGACTTCGCTGCCAGCCTCTCCGGTGGTCAGCGAAAGCTTTTGGAAATGGCTCGGGCCCTAATGACTGATCCAGTTCTTGTAATGCTGGATGAGCCGATGGCTGGAGTGAACCCTGCTCTAACCCAGTCTCTTCTTGAACACGTTCTGAACCTAAAGAACGAGGGAATGACCGTCTTGTTTGTTGAGCACGACATGCACATGGTTAGACACATCGCCGATTGGGTTGTTGTTATGGCCGAGGGTCGAGTGGTAGCCGAGGGTCCAGCAGATGAAGTTATGAAGAACCCCGCTGTTATCGATGCTTACCTTGGTTCTCATCAAGACACTGATCTTGGAACAGTCACCGGGCGAATCACTTTGCCGCCGAATAAGGGAAAGAAGTAAACCATGGCTAATGTTCCTGTAATCGAAACCAAATCGTTGGTCGCGGGCTATCTTCCTGGAGTAAACATCCTTAATGGTGCAAACTTCTTTGCGAACCAAGGAGAGCTTGTTGGAATCATTGGCCCAAACGGTGCCGGTAAGTCCACACTTCTCAAGTCAATCTTTGGTCTTGTAAAGGTTCGCGAAGGCGAAATCTTGCTAAACGGAGAATCAATCGCGAACCTGAAAGCAAACCAATTGGTAGCTAAGGGAATCGGGTACGTTCCTCAGAACAATAACGTCTTTCCTTCGCTAACCATTGAAGAGAACCTTCAGATGGGCCTGTTCCAGGACCCAAAGAGATACGCAGAGCGCCTGGAATTTGTGACCGGGATCTTTGCTGAGCTTGGTAAGAGACTCAAGCAACGTGCTGGTTCGCTTTCTGGTGGAGAACGCCAGATGGTTGCCATGAGCCGTGCGCTCATGATGGACCCAAAAGTATTGCTACTTGATGAGCCTTCTGCTGGATTGTCACCGGTAAGACAAGATGAGGCCTTCATTCGCGTTTCTGAGATCAACAAGGCGGGTGTGACAACCATCATGGTTGAACAAAATGCCCGCCGTTGCCTCCAGATCTCTGACCGGGCATATGTGCTGGATCAGGGTAAAGACGCAGTTGTTGGTAGCGGTCGAGATCTGCTAAACGATCCAAAGGTCATCGGGCTCTACCTTGGAACCTTGGGCGAGTAGAAAAATACTTAATTAGAAAACCCCCGGGATTGCTCCCGGGGGTTTTCTAATTGATGCTAACTACGGGGCTGGAACGTAGGTGTTGTCTTCCTGGTAGACGTATACACCGATGCTTGCCTCAGTAGGGTCACCATTCTCATCGAACGTGATTGGACCAGAAACACCATCGTAGTCAGCGACTCCGCCGCCGATGATGATGTCAGCACACTCAGCAAAGCTGGTGCACTTGGTACCTGAACCGGAACCTCCAGAAACTTCCTGAAGCTTGCCAG
>JBIIQS010000011.1:0-9146 GCA_044341965.1 Rhodoluna sp. | reverse complement strand
TGGCTGCGTTCCTAAAAGAATCTGGCGCGTCTTTGGCTCAGTCACTTGTTGCAATCGCTGGATTGATTGTTTCTACAGCTGTCTTAGCTGGTATTGGATCGGTTGCCGCGAAGCGTGGCTCAAGCCCCATAGGGGTGGTATCCAGAGCTGCTTTTGGGGTTTGGGGCAACGTT
Organism: Rhodoluna sp.; assembly: GCA_044341965.1. Taxonomy (GTDB): domain Bacteria; phylum Actinomycetota; class Actinomycetes; order Actinomycetales; family Microbacteriaceae; genus Rhodoluna. The sequence goes on along the minus strand of JBIIQS010000011.1, from coordinate 8,973 downwards.
TTGCCGGGCCTGGCAATGCTGCTTGTAAAGATTATTTGGTCTATCGCACTTTTGATTTTTGCGGCGAGAATTTTGTCTCCGCTTCTCGCGAGTCAGCCATGGTTTGCAGTTATTAGTTCCCAGTTTGTATTCCCGGCAGAATTTACTGCATTGATGCTCACCACAATTCCGATGGTCATGATTTCTGCTTTGGTTGCCGGCTTTGGCGGCATCGCCATGCTTAGGTCCCAACAACTAGTCGGAGCCCTCTCGCTACTTGGAATTTTGGGGATTGGCTTCTTTGTGTTCTCCACTTACTCGATTCGTGATCTGCAACAGGGTGAGTTGCTTGCAGCACCAGCGATTATCGACCTAGCAATCTTTAGCTTTATGCTGTTTGGCTTCACCGTCTTCTCACAAAGCGGTGACTTTGCCAGGAAGCTTCCGGTTGAAACCCCTGGGGCCAAGGTTTTCTTCCTCTCTTTTGTATCCACTCTGTTTATCCCTCTTGCTGTTGGCGTAATTGGAGTGCTTTGGATATTCATGGCCGAAGAAAGCTTTGGACTTCTGCTAACCGATCAGTTGATTCCAACTATTGCTGCTTCAGCTCCAATTTGGGTCTTCATTGGGTTTGTAGTTTCGGTTGGGCTTTCGGTGTTGCAGCTATTAGCAAATTCGATTTACTCTCTAGCGGGTTCTCTAGTTTCAGTTGGGGCAAAACTTCCTGGGGCAGTTTCTGTATTGCTACTTTCAATTGTTTTGCTAGCCGGAACGTTAGTTTCTAGCATGCTGCTAGCAACATCCGAAGTGCTAGCGATACTACTTGATTTGCTAGTACTTGTCTCGGTGGTTGCGGCTTCTTATAGCGGCATTGTGGTTGCTGATGCGCTGATACGCTCACGCGATTACCACGAGGTATCGCTCACTCGAGACTACGGTTTCTACGGTCGATTCAACTTTGTAAACCTAATCGGGTTTATCCTGGCTGTCGCGCTAGGTTTTGGATACCTGAATGGAACCGGATTGCTTTCATCCTGGACCGGTTACCTGGGTGATTTCACGCCAACAATCTTCGATGTCGCAGGTTCCAACATCGGCATTGCAATGGCTTTTGGTCTTGCTATCTTGTTTCCGGTTTTGTTTGGAGTTCCAAGAATCAAAAAACAAGAAGTTAAGCTCGTGGAGTTGGATGAGCGCCGAGAGGAACTCAAGGAATACCTAGACACGGCTAACTAGACGTATGACAGTCAAGTTATCAAAGCTCCTGGCGGCATTTGAGTCTTCCTGGCCCCAATCCGGAGCTGACGAGTGGGATCAAGTCGGACTTGCCTGTGGCTCAGCGAATAAAGAAGTAGACAGGGTTCTATTGTGCGTTGACCCAACGCTTGCTGCTTTGCAAGAAGCCAAAGCGAAAAAATGCCAGTTAGTTGTTTCCCACCACCCACTTCTTCTTGAAGGTGTCCACACCGTCGCTGAGGGCGAGCTAAAAGGCGACATTCTTTCTTTTGCAATTACCAATTCAATTGCTCTGTTCTCCGCGCACACCAATGCCGACATTGTGCCTGGGGGAGTGTCCGATGTCTTGGCCAGCAAGATTGGTCTCAAAAACAGCGTTCCGCTAGTTGCAACCTCAGGCGATTCCGGCCACGGCAGAATCGGAAACCTAGATCAACCAATAACAGTGCGTGGACTAGCTCAAAGAATCAACGAGATTTTGCCTTCTACCCACGCCCCAATTCGAGTTGCTGGAAATGCAACGGCAAAAGTTTCTAGAGTTGCCGTTGTTGGCGGCTCTGGGGCAAGTTTTCTCCCGTCTGCAATCAGCGCGGGTGCAGAGTGCTTTGTAACAAGCGATCTGAAGCATCACGTGAGCCTAGACGCTGTTACCGACCAAGCTCAGAGCATTAGCCTTATCGACATCTCTCACTTCGCAGCAGAAAGCCTCTGGCTCGCTCCGGCTGCGGCACAACTTGCAAAGCAGGTACCGGATGTTGAGTTTTTGGTTAGTGAAGAAAACACCGACCCATGGTCACTAACGATTCCAGGAAAGTTATCATGATCGCGAGTTTGTCCGATCAAAAGCAGCTATTGGCTATTGCAGCTCAAGATGTCGAGCTGGCAAGAATTTCAAACTCGCGAAAGCAAGCCCAGGCTGAGACAGAACTTGAGGTGGCTTCCGCCGAAACCCTGCGGCTATCAGATTTACTGATTGACGCTCGGAACGCGGTAAGTGAACTTGAGATGGAACTTAGTAGAGCTGAAGCTGATCTTGAGCTAGTTGCTAATAGAATCTCAAAAGACAACAAGCAGCTTTCATCAACAAGTTCAGCAAAAGAGGCTCAGGGAATAGAGCACGAACTTGTCACTCTTGGCACCAGAAAGAGCGAACTTGAAGACGCTCAGCTTCAGATAATGGAGCTTCTTGAAAGCGCCCAGAAAATTCATGAAAACCTAAAGCAAGAAAAACAAGCAGCCGATTCAACTCTTGCAGCTTTGCAGGAGAGAATTTCCTCGGAGCTGGCTGGTCTTGGAGCGCAGGCCGAGAAAATTCAGGCCGAGCGTAAGAACATCCTTAGCGCAATTGACCAAGGGCTAGCCGCGGCGTATGAGCGAAAATATAGCCGCGGTGTTGCGGTTGGGAGATTGACGGGCAGAGACTGCGGGGCTTGCAGACTCTCCATAACCGCAACAAGCTTTGAGGAGCTCATGGCCCTGCCTGCCGAAGAACTAGCCGAATGCCCAAACTGCCAAGCCTTCCTGGTGCGCTCATGAAATTAATCATTGAAGCGGATGGTGGCTCAAGGGGGAATCCTGGATTGAGCGGTGCCGGAGCGGTTGTTATCGACGCGGCAAGTGGCAACATCCTGCGAGAGATATCCGAAGCGGTAGGAATAGCAACCAATAACGTCGCTGAATATTCAGCGGTTATCTTTGCCCTGGAGGCAGCGTTCGAGATAGACCCCGCTGCAGATATTGTGGTTCGGATGGACTCCAAACTTGTTGTTGAGCAAATGAGTGGTCGCTGGAAGATAAAACACCCTGACATGCTTTCGTTAGGAGCAAAAGTTCAACAGCTCATTTCGGGCAAGAATGTTGAGTTTGTCTGGATTCCTAGAGAGCAAAATGTTTTGGCCGACGCACTAGCCAACAAGGCCATGGATGGCGAACCAGCGCCAACGGCTGCCGCGGGCGAGTTCAATCATGTTGCCCCCTCATCTATTCGTGCCCCACAATCTTCCGTAGCTGAAGCCACCACTTTGATCATGGTCAGACACGGTAGGACCGCACTCACCGAATCAAGGAAAATTTCTGGAGGAGACGGGGAGAACCCAGATCTTTCCGAGCTTGGCAATAAGGACGCCGGTGAGGTTGCTTTAGAGCTCACCAGGGTTGGCACGTCAGGAACGTTTAGCTACCTAGCCAAGCCAGTTGCGGTCATCCATTCGCCAGTCAAACGCGCAGCCCAAACTGCTAGCAAGATTGCTCACAAGTTAGGCGCTGAACAAGTTGAGCTGGATGATCTTAGAGAAATTGGCTTTGGCAACTGGGATGGTCTAACCAACGAGGAGTTATTTGTTGGCTATGAGAAGCAGTATCAGGCTTGGCGAGGCTCCTACGATGTTGCTCCACCAAACGGTGAGTCACTCAAAGACTTTGATGTTCGGGTCAATCGAAGCTTAGATTTCATCCTTGATAAATTCGCTGGAAAGACCGTGGTGGTGGTAGCTCACGTTATGCCAATTAGGGGACTTCTTCGAATTGCCAACGATGCCTCGGTTGCTGGGTATTGGCGGGTTGATCTTGGGCCTGCATCGATTTCGATTGCACGTTTCTGGGGTCGCGAGGGCGCCGAGATAGTCTGCGTAAACTCAACTTCGCATTTATCTTCTTGACCACGCTGGCTAGACTTGTTCATGGATGGGTCGGCAAGACGGTCGCGGCAGTTTACTGACGAGGAACGTCCGGGCTCCAAAGAGCAAAATGGTGGGTAACTCCCACCCGGGGTAACCCGAGAGATAGTGCAACAGAAAGCAAACCGCCGAGCAATCGGTAAGGGTGAAACGGTGGTGTAAGAGACCACCAGCGATTCAAGTGATTGAATCGGCTAGGTAAACCTCATTTGGAGCAAGACCAAACAGTGGACGTTTGAGGGCTGCTCGCCCAAGTTCACGGGTAGGTCGCTTGAGATGTTAGGCAACTAACGTCCTAGATAGATGACCGTCACTTTGCAAAAAGGACAAAACCCGGCGTAATAGCCGGCCCATCCACTTAAGCCTTGCTGTGACGCTTCGCCGCAAAGTAGGCGGCACCAATGATTCCTGCGTTGTTTTTAGATTTGGCAGGCACTATCTCAACGTCAGATTCAATCATGTGGACAAAACTACTGTGCTCCTTGGAAACCCCACCGCCGATGATAATCAAGTCGGGGTAGAACAAGCGGTTAAGGCGGTCAAAGTACTTTGAAAGAATCTTTGCCCACTGTTCAAAGCTGAGATTGTCCCTGGCTTTTGCCGAATAGGCAGCCTTGGATTCGTAATCAACACCGTCGATTTCAAGGTGACCGAGCTCGGTGTTCGGGATCAACTTGCCGTTCATAAAAAGTGCGGTACCGATTCCGGTACCTAAGGTACACATCAGCACAAGCCCCTTACGGTCTTGGCCAGCGCCGAATTTGATTTCTGCTACACCTGCGGCATCAGCATCGTTTAGCATTACTACCTCGGTGCCAAGGGCTTTAGAAAAAAGCTTGCCCGCCTGAAGCCCAATCCACTCTTTTGATACGTTGGCGGCCGAAAGGGTGACACCGTTTTTTACAGGCGCAGGAAAGCATATTCCGATTGGAGTATTTTTCGGGGCATCTATCTGCTTCACTAGCTTAATCACGAGATCGACGACGCTTGCGGGCTTTCCTCCATCTGGAGTATCAAAGCGCAATCTCTCTGTGACTAACTCACCTTTTTTGAGATTTACTAACGCACCTTTGATACCGGTTCCACCGATATCTATGCCGATTGCGTTTTTCATAACTTTCTCATTTTAGGGCAGAGTGAGAATCTGAGCTCCAGATTCGGTTACAACCAGAGTGTGTTCAAACTGTGCGGTGATTGATTTGTCCTTGGTGGCAACTGTCCAGCCGTCTGGCCACATGTCCCACTCGTGAGTGCCGAGAGTCAACATTGGCTCGATGGTAAATACCATTCCCACTTCCATGGTGTTCGAATAAAGCGGGGCCGCATCGTAGTGAGGGATGACTAGTCCGGAATGAAACGCTTCTCCGATACCGTGACCGGTGAAGTCTCGAACAACTCCGTAGCCAAACCGCTTGGCGTAGGACTCGATAGTTCGGCCAATTACGTTGATTGGACGCCCTGGCATGACAGATGCGATTGCACGCTCGAGTGATTCCTTGGTTCGGTCAACTAGCAAGGACACCTCTTCGGAAACATTGCCAACTTTGAAAGTCTGATTGCTATCACCATGGAAGCCATCAAAATAAGCAGTGACGTCGATGTTGACGATGTCTCCATCTTGGATCTCTAGATCATCAGGAATTCCGTGGCAGATAATCTCGTTTACCGAAGTGCAACAGGACTTGGGAAATCCGCGATAGCCCAATGTTGATGGGTATGCACCGTTCGAAATCAAAAAATCATGCACGATAACATCCAGCTGGTTTGTGCTCATGCCAACCTGGATGCTACTTCCAGCTAATTCAATAGCCTTGGCGGCTAACTTTCCAGCCGCTCGGATCTTTTCTATTTGGTCTGCTGATTTAACATGACCGCCAGTCCATTCGGCGGGGGCTTTCTTTCCTACATACTCTGGCCTGACTATGTTGCTTGGCACCGAGAGGGCTCTTGACACCACTCCAGGCGTCAGTGAACCAGATACGTTATCGCGAGGCATTTATCCAGTCTATTCAACGGTCCCCACTAGGCTCACTTTGTAGGAGGCCAGAATGTCTGAGGCTGCGAAGTATTGGTTCAACACAAAAACCAAACAAGTTGAGTTCGGGCTCAAAAGCTCTTCTCTTGATCGAATCGGACCTTTTGAGACCGACAAAGAAGCAGCAAACGCCGAAGAGATTGTGAGATCGCGGGCTAAACAGTGGCTCGAGGAAGAAAAGCTCGACGACTAGTTATCGAACGAGTGTTCCGGCCCTGGAAACTCACCAGAAATAACTTCAGCTCGATAGATACTCGCAGCTTTAGTTAGTTCACTTCTGAGTTTTGTGTACTGCTTAACAAATTTTCTTGTTCCGCTAGAAAGCCCAGCAAAGTCTTGCCAAACCAGTATTTGGCCATCGGTTCCGTTGCCGGCTCCGATACCAATGGTTGGAACTGATAATTTCTGTGTTAGCTCTTTAGCTAAATCAGCTGGGACCATTTCTAGAACTATCGCGAATACGCCGGCCTCCTGCAAAGCCAGCGCATCTTTTTCCAGGTTTGCTGCGTCATCGCCTCTGCCTTGAACTTTGAAACCACCAAGAGCATGAACCGACTGCGGGGTGAAACCAAGATGCCCCATCACTGGAATGCCTGCCGCAACAATTGCTTTTACCTGCGGGGCACGATCAGATCCACCCTCGAGCTTTATTGCCTCTGCGCCAGAGCGCTTCATCATCAAAATTGCATTTTCTAATGCTTGGGTAGGCGACACCTCATAAGAGCCAAAGGGCATATCAATTACAACGAGCGCTCGTTCAACTGCAGAACTCACACCTTTTCCAAAGCTGATCATCTCCTCGACGGTTACCTCGAGCGTGCTGTCGTGGCCTAAAACAGTGTTGCCGGCCGAGTCTCCGACCAGGATTACTTCAATTCCGGCTTGATCAAAGATTTCGGCGGTGGTCGCGTCATAGCTGGTGAGGCAAGAAAACTTTGTTCCGGAAGCCTTTAGCTCAGCTAGAGAACTAGTTCGCACCTTCTTGATTTCGCTTGCCAAGACAACTCCTACTTAGACCAACGGGTGATTGGAAGTCTTCGTTCTCGCCCAAAGGCAAGTTTAGTAATTCTTGGACCTATCGCACTCTGTCTTCTCTTCCATTCAGAGGCACTGACTAAACGAATAACTGACTCAACGGTTGTGGCATCTAAACCTTGAGCAATAATCTCCGATTCAGACATTCTCTGTTCGATGTGTAGCTCAAGGATCCGATCTAGCAACGCATACTCTGGCAGTGAGTCTTGATCTAGTTGATCCGGGCGAAGTTCAGCTGAGGGTGGCTTGCTAATTGATGCTTCAGGAATTGGGGGAGTATTGCCTTGTTTGGTAGCTAATTCATTGCGGTATCTGGCAAGGTCCCAAACCAGTGTTTTTTCAACATCCTTTATCGGCGCGTATCCACCAGCGGCATCGCCATAAATTGTGGAGTAACCAACCGCTAGCTCTGTCTTGTTGCCAGTTGAAAGAAGCAAGTGCCCATCGGTGTTTGATTTGGCCATGAGAACTACTGCTCGGATTCTTGCCTGCAGATTCTCAGCAGCAAGTCCTTGAAGCTCAAGCTTTTCCACAAACTGTTCCACGTAGGGCTCAATTGGCTCGGTTGAGTACACAAGCCCAGTGTTTTTTGCAAGCAACGCCGCATCATATAGCGAGTGATCCGAGGAGTATTTGCTCGGAAGCGAAACCCCAAAGACATTCTCGGCACCGATGGCGTCAACTGCAATGCTTGCGCAAACAGCTGAGTCAATTCCACCCGAAAGACCGAGCACTACTGATTTGAATCCGTTCTTGCGAACATAATCGCGTACGCCTAGAACCAGCGCATTCCAGACCTGCGCCAAGTCGGTTTGGGCCTTAGTTGATTCTGTAACTGGCTTGATTGAGTTCTTGGATTCAATTTCGACAACCAATAAATCAGTATCAAATTGCTTAGCACGGGCAATTTCTTTTCCAGCTGCATCAATTAGGAAGCTATTTCCATCAAAGACCAAATCGTCCTGACCGCCAACCAAGTTGACGTAGGCAACAGCAGTGGATTGCTTGGAGGCTAGATCCGTAACCAACTCAAGCCTGGTGTCGGTCTTGGAGCGTTCAAAAGGGGAGCCATTAAGCACCAGGGTTAGATCAACGCTGTGGCCTGCTATTTGGGAAACTGGTCCACCACTTTGCCAAATGTCTTCGCAAATCACTGTTGCGAAACGTAGGCCATCAAGTTCAAAAGTGAGTAGGTCATCACCTGGAACGAAGACTCGATACTCATCAAAAACAGAATAATTCGGAAGGTGATGTTTGGCGTATCTTCCCTGCACTTTGCCATCAAAAATCAAGCTTGCACAGTTTTGTCCGATTGCCCACGATGTCGGACTTTTTGCTAATGCTGGATGGCCTACGACTACGCGAATGTGACCCTGGCCGCGTTTGACCAGTTCCATTGCGAGGGCTTCCAGGGCCTTACCAGAGTCGTTCAGGAAGTCTTTGCTTAGGGCTAGATCTTCAATAGGGTAGCCAGTTAGTGCGAGCTCTGGAAATAGCACCAAGTTTGAACCCAAGTTTTGGGCTTGCTGAACTTTTTCTAGAATCTGCCTGCTATTTCCCGCAAGGTCACCCACAGTCGGGTTTATCTGGGCCATGGCTAGGCGAAGATCGGGCATAAGTATTAGCCTAGTAGCAGGCAAGGAAGAGGTTTTTCATGGATAAGCAGCGCGATTTTGTGCTCAGAACAATCGAAGAGCGAGGCGTTAAGTTCGTTCGACTTTGGTTTACCGATGTTGCTGGAACACTCAAAATGGTCGCTGTTGCTCCTGCCGAAGTCGAAGGAGCGTTTGCCGAAGGCTTAGGTTTTGATGGGTCAGCAATCGAGGGACTATCAAGAGCGTATGAAGCCGATATGTTGGCAGCTCCAGATCCATCCACTTTCCAGATTCTTCCCTGGCGAGGAGACGTAGACCCAACCGCAAGAATGTTCTGCGATATTATGACTCCGGATGGCCAGCCCGCTGCTGCCGACCCAAGAAACGTTTTGCGAAGGGCTTTAGCTAAAGCCAGCGA
>JBIIQS010000010.1:0-9176 GCA_044341965.1 Rhodoluna sp. | reverse complement strand
CCACTATGGATCAACGGTAAGAGTGTTCAGAGTCAATCTGGAAGATTCGGAGACGTTTTTGATCCAGCGCTAGGTGAGGCTACCAAGCGCGTTGGCTTTGCCAACGGCGCTGAGATAGCAGCTACCATCCAAGCTGCCAAGGATGCATTCCCAGCCTGGCGTGATCTCTCATTGGCTAGACGCCAGCAGATTATGTTCCGCTTCCGTGAGCTACTAGAAGCCAAGAAGGGTGAGCTCGCCGAAATCATCACCTCTGAGCACGGCAAGGTGCTTTCGGACGCTTTGGGAGAGATCACCCGCGGACAAGAAGTAGTTGAGTTTGCATGTGGTCTGCCACACCTATTGAAGGGCGAATTTTCAGAGAACGCATCAACTAACGTTGATGTCTATTCCATCAAGCAGCCTTTGGGTGTTGTTGGAATCATTAGCCCGTTTAACTTCCCAGCCATGGTTCCAATGTGGTTTTTCCCAGTTGCTATTGCGGCTGGAAACACGGTTGTTATCAAGCCAAGCGAAAAGGACCCATCTGCTACCAACTGGATGGCTGAACTATGGAAAGAAGCTGGTTTGCCAGATGGTGTCTTCAACGTCCTACACGGTGACAAAGAGGCCGTAGACGGCCTGCTGAATAGCCCAGATGTGGCAGCAATCTCCTTTGTTGGATCAACTCCAATCGCTAGATACATCTATGAGACATCTTCGAAGAACGGCAAGAGAGTCCAGGCTCTTGGTGGAGCTAAGAACCACATGCTGGTTTTGCCAGACGCAGACCTCGACCTAGTTGCTGACTCTGCGGTGAACGCAGGCTTTGGTTCTGCCGGTGAGCGCTGCATGGCAATCTCAGTTGTGGTTGCAGTTGAGCCAGTTGCAGATCAACTTATTTCTAAGATCACCGAGCGCATGGCACAGATCAAAGTCGGCGACGGCAGAAGAAGCTGTGACATGGGACCGCTTGTAACAAAGGTGCATCGCGACAAAGTTGCTTCTTACATTGAAATCGCAGAAAAAGATGGTGCCAAGGTTGTAGTTGATGGTCGCGGTGTTGTGGCTGATGGTGCTCCTGGTGGATTCTGGCTTGGCCCGACTTTGATTGACAACGTTCCAACTGGCTCCAAGGTATACACCGAAGAAATCTTCGGTCCAGTGCTTTCGGTAGTTCGAGTGAAGACTTACGACGAGGGTCTGGACCTTATCAACTCTGGCCAGTTTGGAAATGGAACCGCAATTTTCACAAACGACGGCGGAGCGGCTCGTAAGTTCCAGAACCAGGTTCAGGTGGGAATGATTGGAATCAACGTTCCAATTCCAGTTCCGGTAGCGTACTTTAGCTTCGGTGGTTGGAAGCACTCGCTGTTTGGTGACAGCCGTGCTCATGGAGAAGAAGGCTTCCGTTTCTTTACCCAGACCAAGGTAATTACCTCCAGATGGCTTGACCCAAGCCACGGTGGACTAAACCTAGGCTTCCCACAAAACTAATGAAGATTGCCATCACCGGTTCTACCGGTTTCGTTGGTAGCAACATTGCTTCAGTTTTGAAAAACTTTGGTCACGAGGTTATTGGTCTAGTTAGATCTGAAAGCAAACTTCCTTGGGAAACCAAGCTGATTGATTTCGCAAGCGAAGAGTCCATCGGCAAAGCTCTAGCAGGTACTGACGCCGTCGTGCATTGCGCAATTGCGAATGATTTCAACAGGCTGCTTGAAGATCGCGATTTCGCTTACGACAGTTTTGTTGGGATAACCTCAAGGGTTGTTAGAGCTGCCATCAAGGCGGGATCAAAACCTGTTTACATCTCAACTGACTGGGTTATGGATGGCACCACACATCTTTCGCTGGAATCCAACAGGGGTAACCCGGTGAACTTTTACGGGTTCCTGAAGGCCATGGGCGAACAGGTGATTCGCGACCTAGCTCCTGATAATGGTGCGGTCTGTCGCATCGGGGGAGTCATGGGCTTTCACCAAACCAAAACTGATGGCCCCAGAAGCCAAGACGTTGGTTTTGGTTACTTTGTGACTTCTCTTGTGGCCTCTTTGAGCAATGGCGAGACATTTACAGTTTGGGGTGGCGATCGAGTAAACCAGGTTGCAACCCCGTCTCTTGCTGCCGAGATTGGTGCGCAGATTGAAAGAGTAGTCGCACGAAATGCGACTGGAACTTTTCATTTAGTTGGTGACGATGCCATTGAGCGATTCGAACTGGCCAAGTTGGTTTGTGAAGTGTTTGAGCTAGACCCCAAGCTGCTTTTGCGCTCTAATCCACCCGAGTCCGAGCTGTTTCCAGCAGCCGTTCCGGTTGATACTTCTTTGTCCAACAAAGCGACTAAACAAGCCCTTGGCTTGGCCCCGACTAGCCTCGGGGACCTCCTGCAGACTTTGAAGTTAGAGCTTGAAACAGGAAAGCTCACTTCTCTCACCAAGCCCGAATAGGCACAAAAATCTAGGTACAAAAACACCAAACGGCCACCAACATTGATGCTGGCAGCCGTTTGGCTAGAAGTTACTTACCTTTTACCTGGGTGATCTCGTGGGTCAGAGCTTCAAGCTCGGCTCCACCAGCCATGGCCATGGTCAACTCGTCCAGCTTCACATTCTTACGCTGGAACTCGTTGATCATCTTTCCTCGATTTAGAAGGTAGAAGCGGTCTCCAACCAAGAAAGCATGGTGCGGGTTGTGAGTGATAAATACAACTGCAACACCTCGTTCCTTGGCTGAAAGAACATACTTCAAAACGATTCCTGACTGACGAACGCCAAGAGCGGAGGTTGGCTCATCAAGAATTAGTACCTTGGCACCGAAGTAAACAGCACGGGCAATAGCTACTGCTTGACGCTCTCCACCGGATAGGGTTCCAATTGGCTGGTCAGTGTCGCGAAGGTCGATACCCATCTCAAGAAGCTGCTGCTTTGAAAGAGCCTTCATCTTCTTGATGTTGAGCATCCGGAAAGGCCCCCAGCCAACAGTTATCTCGTTACCGAGGAAGAAGTTTCGCCATACCGACATCATCGGAATAGTTGCTAGGTCCTGGTAAACAGTTGCAATACCTTTGGCAATTGCTTCTCTGGGGGAGTTGAAGTCAACCGGTTGGCCATCCATTAGGAATTCACCAGATGTTGCTTTGTGAACTCCCGAAAGGGTCTTGATTAGAGTCGACTTACCAGCTCCGTTGTCACCCAACACACAGGTCACTGTTCCAGCTGTGACCTCCATAGAAACGTCGGTCATAGCAATTACGCTTCCGAACTGCTTGGTGACGTTCTTTAGTTCTAGAGCTACAGTCATTTCTTTCGTCCCTTCATGGCTCTTTTACCAACAACGCTGTTAATCAACACTGCTGTGAACAAAATCAACCCAAGGAAGGTGAATGTCCAGTCTGAGTCCCAAAGGGCATAAGGGATACCGATGTAGGCCATACCCATGATTGCTGCTCCCAGTGAGGCTCCAATGGCCGATCCCATACCACCGGTAAGAAGTGTTCCTCCTACGGCAGCAGCGATGATGTAGAAGAATTCAACTCCAACACCCTGTCCAGCCTGCATACCCTTTAGGCGCAGTACAAACATGATGCCTACGAATGCCGCCGCAACCGAAGTCATAACGAACAAAATTATCTTGGTTTTGATAACTGGCACTCCAGCATTACGTGCTGCGTTAGCATCTCCACCGGATGCAAAAATCCAGTTACCAAACTTGGTTCTGGTCAAAATCCAGGTAGCCAAGATGGTGAAGAAAATCCACCAGAGTATAGAGATCTGGAAGCTAGCTCCACCAAACTCAATTTTGCTCGCAAGCAACTCATAGGCCTGGTCAAAATTGGCTGCCTCATCGGTACCACTAACTCGAACCGTACCGGTGAATTGCTTCGTCACAGCCAGGTTTGCTCCGCGAAGGATAAAGAATGTGGCAAGAGTGACAATGAATGACGGCAAACCGGTTGTAACTACTAGCCAGCCATTCAGAAGTCCTACCGCTGCAGCAAAGATCAGAACGAGAGCAATCGAGGTCCAGATGTCTAGGCCGAGCTCTGTGACCAGCATTCCAGTTAGGAGGCCTGCGCTACCAACCATCACACCGGTGGAAAGGTCGAACTCACCACCGATCATCAAAAGCGCGACGAATACTGCCACGATTCCAATTGGTGCTGCGATGTCGGTCCAACCGGAGATACCGCCGAGTTGTCCGAAGTTTCCGGTTGTATCAACCGAAGAAAAAAGTGCAAAAATTGCCAGCGCACCCATAAGAGCACCAAACTCTGGCCGCCTAAGAAGATTTGTAATGAAAGAAGTTTTTTGAACGCGTTCGTCTTTGACTGCGTTTGCCATGAATGGATCCTCGGTTTCCTGTTTGTTTCACTTAGAAAACAGGTGGGCTAGAAATTCTTCTAGCCCACCTGCCTTGTGTTTCTATGATACGACTAGCGAGTACCTGCTGCTACCAGTGCCTTTACAGTCGCGACGTTTGTTGAGTCAACAAAGCCAGGACCGGTGTACATAGGTAGACCTCCACCAAGGGTGTGACCGTTGGTTAGGTTTAGGTATAGCAAGGCAACCGATAGGTAACCCTGTGCGTACTGCTGCTGGTCAATTGCGAAAGCAATTGTTCCAGCCTCAATAGCATCTAGAGCCTCAGCTGACATGTCAACTGTACCGATGTACATCTCTACACCTAGGTCAGTAACTGCTGGAAGAACTGCCTTCGCTGCGATGTCAGCGTTCAGTGCGAACACGCCATCGTAGTCTGTGTTAGCTTCCAACTCAGCCTTGATCTTTGCAGATGCAGCTGTAAGGTCAGCAAGACCGCCATCTAGGTTGAACTCAACAAGTTCACCTTCGAATGTGTCTGCTGCACCTTCACAACGCTGCTTTAGACCGATGTTTGCTGCTTCCTGCATTGGGCAAAGAACCTTTGTCAAACCAGCCTCGTTGAACTTAAGACCGGCTTCTTGACCAGCGATGAACTCATCCTGACCAACGTGGGTGATTGCTCCAAGGGCCTTGAATACAGAGGATCCTGAGTTCATGGTCACTGTAGGAATACCAGCTGCTGCTGCTGCCAACATTGCGTCAGTGATTGCATCTGGGTCTGGTGCTGAAGCTGCGATTGCGTCACAGCCACCTGCGATACCAGCCTCGATTGTCTGAGCCTGCTTTGCAGAGTCGTTGGTTGAGCCCTGGTAGTCAACTGTGACACCTAGGTCAACACCTGCCTGCTCAGCACCCTTTTGTGCTACAGACCAGAATCCGCCACCGTCACCGTGTGTGTAAACACAGATCTTGAAGTCGCTTGCTGGTGCTGCATCTGTATCTGTTTCAGTTTCTGCTGCAGTTGCGCAACCGGTTAGTACTAACGCGGAAACGGCAACAAGAGCAGATAGCTTCTTGATGTTCATTGAGATAACCTCTCGTTTTCATTTAAATGGTCGGAAAGACCCGACTGCACATAATTATCGCGGTTTGTAAGGACAATTAAGCCAAATTTCATCTCCCCGTTATAAAAAAGATACCTAACCGCCTGAAGCCAAGCCTGTTCCAAGCCGGCCCGCTAATCCTTGCAGGGCGCCCAGTTGGTTACAAACTTAGTTCTATGTAAGCTCTCTACCGCTCAACGATAGTGAACTCAAATGAGTACAAATCAGTTCGATAGCAGTGCTGTCCATACTCCAACGCAACACCGGAGTTATCAAACGCCGTGCGATTCATGGTTAGCACTGGTGAGTTCTTTTCAATTTCTAACAAGTTCGATTCTTCTGCGCTAGCGCGACGGGCACCAATTTTTTGCTTAGCAACTTGGATTGAGGCCCCATTGGTTCGGAGCCAATCGTAAAGACCGGACTTGGATATATCGTTTTCGGTTAGGTGCTCGAATCTTGGGTGTATCCAGTTTTGCAAAACAGCAACCGGTGTTTTCCCTGCACTTCTTACCCGGTGTAGGAAGACAACTTTTTGCCCAACGGCAACTCCAAGTTGCGCTGCAACAACTGCATCGGCAGGCTTAAGTTTGAATTCAATAATTTTGGTTGACGGCTTTCTTCCCGCTCGCTCAAGATCATCAAATAGTGATGTGAGTTCAACCCCGCGAGTAACTTGACCGTGAACAACTTGAGTACCCAGACCGCGACGGCGAACCAACAGTCCCTTGTCAACTAATTCTTCGATTGCCCTTCGAACAGTTGGTCTTGATAAACCGAGGCGCTCGCAAATTGATATTTCATTTTCTAATCGGTCACCAGCAGCTAGCTGACCCGAAAGAATTGATTTCTCC
This sequence comes from Rhodoluna sp., assembly GCA_044341965.1. GTDB lineage: Bacteria > Actinomycetota > Actinomycetes > Actinomycetales > Microbacteriaceae > Rhodoluna. Next base: position 2,915 of record JBIIQS010000010.1, on the reverse strand, counting down.
AACAATTCAGAAAGCTGGAAATAAAGAGGGACAGAAGATTTTCGATTCAACTTGGAGAAAATTGATAGCGGAAGGATAACCTCGGTCTTGCGCATCCGCTTAATCTCCTGATCTGAAGTATGTTATGACAATACTTCATTCCATCAAGTTCAAGCCAGATTCATTGTTTCCAGAAAGTGAACTTTTGGAGCTAGATGCGCTTACCTTCGTTGTCTATGGGCTTAGTGATTGGGCTCAGGATTGCCGCGATCAACATGAACACAAGCGGGATTCCAAACGCCACATACAAACCAGCAAACTCACCTAAAGTTCCCAAGGCGGGACCTACTGTTATGGACGAGATGTAAACCACGGTGATGATCATGTTGATTCGAGCTGGAGCCAAGGCTTCCTGGTCTCCCATGGAAGCTACGGACATCGGGAACCCCATTGAGATTCCAAGACCCCAAAGAATCAGACCCAGTAACGGCAAATTGATTAGGTCTTGAGCTATAAAGACAGAGATCCCGCTGGCGGCAAGTAACGCCGAGAACAAGATAGTTCTGGAGCGACCTATCGCATCAACAATGAATCCACCAACAAGCCTTCCGGCGGTAATGGCAATCCAGAAAATACCGAACATAATCGCAGCTTCCGAACCCGAGTAGCCAGAACCGGTTAGAGCGATTGGCACCCAAGTCCCAGCTGACATCTCAGCCATGATGAAAGAAAAACCAACAACCGCAATCAACAGGCTTCGCTTTTCTGTCCATACCTTCTTGGTCTCACCTTTTTTAGATGCCTTGCCAGCAGAGCTCTCCGCATTCTTCTTTCGAGCAGGCAACACCACGCCGGCAGCAATCGAGATTGCGGCAACAAACAAACCTGTCACAAAGTAGTGACTGGCAAGGCCAATTCCTTGATCGATTGCCCAGCCAGAAACTGCTGCACCACCAAGCATTCCAACACCGTATGCACCGTGAATGGCAGGGAAGATTGAATGCTTTGACTTTCTATCCGCAGCGTTACCTTCGTAGTTTCCAACGAAGTCCTCGATGGCCATCGGGGTTCCAATGGAAACAAGCAGCAAGCTAGAAACCAAAACCATACCGAGTTCAACTGAAAGACCGATACCCATCAGAGAAGCTGCTCCGATAGAGAAGCCAAGAGCGGCAATCAACCTCGAGCCATACCTCTTTACTAGGTAATTTGCGAAGAAAATTCCAAGCAGTCCACCAACTGCATACAACATCGTGAAGATTCCAAACTCAAGCTCATTAAAGCCAAGTAGCTCCTGCACCTCTGGACCGCGACTTACCCAGGTGGAGAACAAAAATGCTCTGGCAAAAAATAGAGTTGCGGAAGCGGTGGACCAAACTACTATGGACGGTTTTGACAATTGATACCTAACTTCTATCGTTTTCAATAAAGCTCCATGAGACCGCGTGGGTGATCATCATGTGGACATCTTCAATTCGACCCATGTTTGGTTCTGGAACTCTGATTTCAAGATCAACTAAAGAGCCTAACTTGCCACCATCTCGGCCGGTCAGTCCGACAGTCCGAGCGCCGATTGATTTTGCATACTCAACTGCCTTGATTACATTGTTCGAGTTGCCAGAACCCGAGATAGCAATTACGAGATCTTTTGGTTCTAGGAAGTTCTTTAGTGGCTCAACAAGTGCTTGGTCGTAGTCAACATCGTTGCTGTATGCGGTGAGGGTGGAAACCGAGTCATTTAGGCACATCACCTTGAAGCGCTCAGCTTTTTCATAGGACGCACCTTTGACTAGATCGTTGACCCAGTGCGAAGCGGTGGAGGAGCTGCCACCATTACCCATTGTGAAAATTGTTTGCTTGGCAGCCCGAGTTTCTGAAAGCCAAGAAATTAGGGTGTCTATCCTGGAGGCATCGACAAGCTCGATAGCCTCTTTTACTTTTGACAAATAATTAGCTACGTAGTTCATTTAGTGCCAGCTCTCTTGCTCCAATTAATACATTTGAATTACCCAGTGTCGAAAACTCCAGCTTGGTTTGCGTCTGATCCAAAAGCGTCTGCAGCTGATTCAATAAAGCAGACTCTAACCTAGGACCAGCCTTCGCAATCCCCCCGCCCAAAACCACGAGCTCAGGATTGATAAGTCTCACAAGAGTCGATAACCCTGCGGCCAGTCGGGCGCTGTATTCCAACAAGAAGCTGTCGTCAAGCAAGAGCTCTTGAGCAGATTTTCCATAATCTTTTCGCAGCCAATAGCCGCTGCAGAATCTCTCAAGAGTTCCACGGTTACCCAATTCGTCTGCCGGGCCGGATGGATCAATCACGATGTGGCCTAGTTCTCCGGCAAGTTCACCGTGGCCGCGATAAATCTCTCCGTTGATAATCAACCCTGCTCCAATTCCAGTGGAGACAGTCACATAGGCAAGGTTTTTGTGTCTGGAATTTCGGGAAACAAACTCACCGAGGGCTCCAACATTGGCATCGTTGTCGGCAACTGCTGGCAGCCCAAGCACACGCTTTGACCATTCAGAGAAATCGAATTCTTCCCACCCTGAAACGTGGACTGATTTTTTTACTTTTTGATTGGCAAAATCAAAAGGCCCGCCAAAGCTAATTCCAACTCGATCAATGGATTTATCCTTGGCGATGAAATCAGCAGCGTAAAGGGCTAATCGGGCAAGGATTTTCTCGGGGGTTTTATAGTCTGCTGTTACCAGCTCGATGAAATCTCCTGGGTTACTAGCCGAGGCAATACTGCACTTAGTTCCGCCGATGTCGAGTAGCAATGCAGTCATGACAAAGAGCCTAACGAGACAATTTGGCGATTAGCCGCCTATTTCTGAATCAGCCGAAGTGTTAGCGGGTACTTATAGAACTCACCTTGGGAAGTTTTGATTGCGGCGATGATTCTAAAGATGATCCACAGTAGCGGTGGAAG
>JBIIQS010000137.1:0-2502 GCA_044341965.1 Rhodoluna sp. | reverse complement strand
TCTAGCAAAGTCACGAATTGAGTCCATGTAGTTATACATACCCATCGCGACACCGCCAGATGCTGGGTAATCTGCGATAGTCCAGGTTTGGGCTTCACCTGATTCTGGGGTGTAAGTCATGGTTACGGTTCCCTTGCCCGGGATCTTTACATCGGTTGCTTTGTACTGATCTCCGTGGGCGTGACGACCGATAACAATCGGCTTGGTCCAACCAGGAACCAGCCTGGGCACGTTGGAGATAATAATTGGCTCTCTGAAAACAACTCCATCAAGAATGTTTCGGATAGTTCCGTTTGGAGACTTCCACATCTTTTTGAGACCAAACTCTTTTACTCTGGCCTCGTCGGGAGTAATCGTCGCACACTTAACCCCAACACCATGCTTTTTGATTGCGTGAGCAGCATCCACTGTGACTTGGTCATCAGTTGCGTCACGATTTTCAATTGAAAGATCGAAGTAATCTAGCTCCACATCCAAGAAGGGGAGAATAAGCGAATCTTTGATGTTTTGCCAAATAATACGAGTCATCTCGTCGCCATCTAGATCGACTACTTTGCCAACAACCTTGATCTTTTCCATTGATTACTCTTTCTTTTTGTGAGCCCTAGAGCTCTTCTAGACTACCTAAATCTTGAAAAATCTTTTCCTGCTAAACCAGAGAATCCCGCCATGCCTTGTGCATTTTAGAGAACTTTCCAGAGCCAGAAATCAATTTCTTTGGAGAGTCGTCTTCAATGACTCTTCCCTTCTCCATAACCAGAACTCGATCCGCAATCGAAACGGTCGATAAGCGATGGGCGATGATGATTGCGGTTCGATCTGCCAGCAGGGTTTTGAGTCCATGCTGAACTAGTCGCTCTGAAGGAATGTCCAGCGAGCTCGTTGCTTCATCCAGAATCAACACAGCGGGGTTTGCGATAAACGCTCTTGCAAAGGAAATCAGCTGCCTTTGGCCAGCACTTACTCGACCACCACGTTTATTGACATCGGTGGAATACCCTTCTGGCAGAGCAAGGATGAATTCGTGCGCACCAACAGCCTTGGCTGCCTGTTCAATCTCTTCGGGGGTAGCTTCTGGTTTACCAAGGGCGATGTTGTCAGCAACCGATCCAGAGAACAGGTAAGCCTCCTGGGTGACCATAACTACCGATCGCCTCAGGTCCTTGGCTGACAAATCGCGGACGTCAACACCGTCTAGGGTTAGCTTTCCAGAGGTTGGATCGTAAAATCTCGAAATAAGCTTGGCAATTGTCGACTTGCCCGCGCCGGTAGTTCCTACCAGAGCTATGGTTTGTCCCGCTGGAACATTTAATGAAAACTCAGGTATAACTTCAACGCCGTTTGAGTAGTGAAAACCTACCTTGTCAAAGACAATTTCACCTTTGGCGTTTGTTAGCGCTACTGGTTTCTGCGCCTCAGGAACGGATGCTTGCTCCTCTAGGACACCTGAGATTTTCTCCAGCGCGGAGTTTGCAGATTGGTAGGAGTTATAGAACATCGCAAGATCTTCCATCGGGTCGTAGAACCTTCTGGCATACAAGATTGCTGCAATCAAAACTCCCAGACCCAACGACCCCTCTAGAACTCGAACACCGCCCCAGAGCAAAATAATTGCAACAGAGATGTTTCCAATCATGATCAGCGCCGGGTCAAAGATTCCAAAGAGTTGAATTACCTTGGCGTTGATGTGCCGGTACTTCTCAACCAAGGTTTCATACTCCCCCTGGTTTCTTTTCTCCTTGCGAAACGCCTTCACGGCACGAATGCCTGTCATGGTCTCAACAAAGTAAACAATCAACTTCGCCGACGAAACCCTTGACTCGCGGAACATCAATTTGGAGTTGACCTGGAACCATCTGGTCAGAAAATACAAAGGAACCCAGCTAATAGCAAGAATTACAAAACTTGGGAGATCAAGAAAGACCAGCGCGGTTGCGGTAAACAACATGTACAAAATTCCAACAATCATCTCGTTGCCGCCGGTATCCAACAGCTCCTTGATGGAATCCAAATCGCTGGTCTGGCGTGAAATGACCCTGCCCGACGTGTACTTCTCATGAAACTCTAGAGAGAGCTTCTGAGTGTGAACAAATATGCGCTGCCTTAGGTTCAACAAGACATCTTGGCTTAGCTTGGCCGCGTACCTTAGGAACCAGCTAATGAGCGAAGCCGTGGCAGCTGCTGCAAAAAGGTAGCCACCGACGACCAAAAACAGTGGCGTGGTGTCTGCCTTGAGTGCAGCTGGTAGAGCCCAGTCGATGCTTAGGGCAATAAGGGCTGGTCCTGCAACTCGAAGAGCTTGAGACAAGATGACAATCAAAAGGCTCAGTAGCAGTCTCCCGCGAACTGGGTAAATCAGTGAGAGCAACAGCTTTCTAGAACGAAGCTTGACCTGCTGCGATTCTTCTTTGCTTAGCTGGATCTTGTCTTCACCAGCAACTCCTTGCATGCTCATTTACTCACCTCGATTTGTTTACCGGCGGCATCGAGTGAAGAAATTAC
>JBIIQS010000136.1:0-2550 GCA_044341965.1 Rhodoluna sp. | reverse complement strand
TAGCTTTCACCCAAGTGATGCCCAACGGCATGAACGGGTCACTCACTTACAAAAAAATCGACTCCCTCTCGGATGACTTCGCAGCATACCTAAGAGAAACTCTTAGCCTTAAGGCCGGAACAAGAGTTGCAGTTCAGATGCCTAACTGCTTGGCATATCCGATTGTTGCCTTTGGAGTTATGAAGGCAGGTTTGGTTCTTGTTAACACCAACCCGCTATACACCGCACCTGAAATGGCATACCAGTTTGCAGATTCCGGCGCCGAGGTTCTGGTTGTAATCGACATGTTTGCCGATCGACTACCTGAGGTACTACCAAAGACAAAGATCAAGACCGTCGTAACGGTGAAGATTTCTGAATTCTTCCCACCAATTGTTGGCGGCGTTATTCGTATAGTTCAAAAAGTTTGGAGCAGAACGCTTCCAAAGATAACTGTTCCACACACCAAGTTCCAGGATGCTCTAGATGCTGGCAGAAAAGTAAAGTCTCCAAACAAAGCAGACGGTTACGTGAAGGGCATTACTTCAGATTCGATTGCCGCTTTGCAATACACCGGTGGAACAACTGGTGTCTCAAAGGGTGCGATGCTTTCTCACGGCAACTTGGCAACAAACACCCTGCAGCTGATTACTATGTGTGGCTCATTCATGCGTCCAGGCAAAGAGGTTGTTATTACAGCTTTGCCGCTGTATCACATCTTTGCTTTCACCATTAACTTGCTTGGTTTTTACCACATCGGTGGCAGAAACATATTGGTTCCTTCACCTCGACCTCCAAGCAACCTGAGACGTGCTTTTGAAAACTACAAGGTCACTTGGCTGACCGGTGTGAACACCTTGTTCAATGCTCTATTGAACGAGACCTGGTTCACCGACAGCCCACCGAAGCAGCTACGTGCTTCGGCTGCTGGAGGTATGGCTTTGCACGAGTCAGTGTCCAAGAAGTGGCGTGAAGTTACCGGAACCCCAATCGTTGAAGGTTACGGTTTGACCGAGTCTTCACCGGTACTTACTTTCAACCCACTAGGTGGAAACGGTAAAGACGGAACAATCGGTATCCCAGTTCCATCAACCGAGATTCTCTGTGTGGACGAAAAGGGCAAGGAAGTAGCTCTTGGCGAAGCCGGAGAGCTTATTGCCAAGGGACCACAGATCATGCTCGGTTACTGGGAGAAGGAAGCCGAAACAAATAACACTCTAAAGAAGGGTTATTTGTACACCGGCGATGTCGCAACTATGGACAAAGACGGTTACTTCACAATTGTTGACCGCAAGAAAGACATGATCATCGTTAGCGGTTTCAATGTCTATCCAAACGAGATTGAAGAGCAGATTGCTGCCGTTCCAGGAGTTACCGAAGTTGGTGTCATCGGAATGCCAGATGACAAGACCGGTGAAGCTGTGGTTGCTTACGTGGTTGCAGGACTACCTGCTCCAACAGAAGAGCAGATCATCGCTCACTGCAAGAAAGAACTATCGGCGTACAAGGCCCCAAAGAAAGTTGTCTTTGTTGACGAACTTCCTAAGAGCCCAATCGGCAAGATCCTGCGTCGCCAACTACGAGCTGGTGCAATAGAGAAGTCCACAACTGGGAAAGGTGCATAGATATGCTGAACTCAATGATTCTTATGGCGGAAGAAGTCGCCAATGAAGCAACTGTTGTAAACGAGTTCGAACAGACCCTGCTTAGGATCTTCATCCTGATCATCATGTTTGGTCTTGGTGCAGGTCTTACTCCTAAGGACTTCGGTCTGGCGCTTCGTCGCCCATGGGGATTGATTATTGGATGGTTGACTCAGTTTGGTGTTATGCCTCTCACCGCATACATCCTGATTGTTACTGTCCTATTCCCGTTCTCAGTCGATGAGAACATAGCTTTCATCGCCCTAGGTGCTTTGATTATGGGTGCTGTTCCTGCGGGAACAACATCAAACCTGTTTACCTATTTCTCAAAGGGAAACTTAGCCTTGAGCGTGATGATGACGATCAACTCGACTCTTTGGGCGTTCATCATGACCCCACTGATGCTGTTCATCTACGCAAACTTCCTTAGCTTGGATGACACAATCACAATTGAGTTCGCCGAGCTTGCCACGGTTATTGTCGGGCTGATTATTCCGGTCGGTCTTGGAATGCTTGTTCGTCGACTCAGCGCCAACGCTGGTTCAGTTTTGGAGCTGGTAGGTGGATTGTTTGGAGTGTTATTTATCCCTTTCCTAATCGCTATCTGGGTGCCAAGAAACTGGCAGCTACTTCTGGACACCCAATGGCCAACCTATGTTGTTGCTATTGGGCTTGGACTAGTTGGAATAACAGTGGCCTTCTGGATCGCAAAAGCCATTGGCCTTCACCCAGCAAACGTTCGAACCATAGCCTTGGAAACAGGTATTCAGAACGGACCGCTAGCAATCGCCGTTATCGTCGCCGTATACATCGACAGCCCGGGACTGGACAAGATCTTGCTAGTTCCTGCACTTTACTCGTTGTTCATCGTGCTGATTTCAACCGCTGTCACATTTGTATTCAGAAGAGCAAACTTGGCAGCGGAGCA
>JBIIQS010000135.1:0-2577 GCA_044341965.1 Rhodoluna sp. | reverse complement strand
CCTGGGTTGACACTGCTAGTTACCTTCAGGAAGATCGGAGAGTCCGAAGCTGTGCTCAACCTTCCAGCTAACCCAAACCTTGGCACCGAGCTCAGTCACAGGGGACTTTCCGATGTTCTGGGCGAACACCGTTACTTCTCCAAGGTTTGGAATCTCGATTAGGTACTGGTTACTCACACCGGTGAATCTGATGTCGATAATTTCACCGGGTCCAACAACGTTTAGCCCGACATTAGCAGCAGGCTCAGCGTCTTCGTGGAAGAATGCTTTCTCGGGTCTTACTCCGATAGCAATCTTGCCAGTGGTCTTTTCGGCTCGGCTGGTTGGAACTTTTATCTGACGTCCAGCAACGCTGATGCTGACAGAATCCCCAGAAGTTTCAACAACGTCACCAACAAAGATGTTTGATTGACCCAAGAACTTAGAAACAAACAGTGTTTTTGGTCTTTCGTAAAGAGCTTCAGGAGCACCCATCTGCTCGATTCGACCCTTGTTCATAACCGCAACGGTGTCGGCCATGTCCATGGCCTCTTCCTGGTCGTGAGTAACGTGAAGGAAAGTAAGGCCGACTTCCATCTGAATAGCTTTAAGCTCAACTTGCATTTGGCGCCTTAGCTTTAAATCAAGCGCTCCAAGTGGCTCATCCAGCAAAAGCAGTGAGGGGCGGTTAACTAGGGCTCTAGCGAGCGCAACACGCTGCTGCTGACCTCCAGATAGCTGGGTAGGCCTGCGGTCCCCGAGATGCTCTAGCTCAACTAGCTTCAGTGCATCGGTTGCTTTAGGAAGCGGATCGCTAACCTTTCGCTGACGGAGACCAAAAGCGACGTTTTCCAAAACCGACATGTGTGGGAACAGCGCGTAGTTTTGGAACACAGTGTTCACTGGTCGTTCGTGAGGCTTGATGTTAGTGACGTCTTGATTACCTATAAGGATTTTTCCCTTAGTTGGTGAGTCAAGACCTGCAACCAATCGCAAGGTCGTTGTCTTTCCGCAACCAGATGGTCCAAGCAGTGCGAAAAACTCACCGGCTGGAATCTTTAGGTCAAGATCCTCAATGGCAACAAAGCCAGGATATTCTTTCCTGATTCCAACTAGCTCTAAATCTGCCCCTCTGGCAACGAACTCGACGGCCAACTAAGCGCCCAGCTGAACTCTGCCCCAAGCGGTTACGAAGGACTGCTCTTCCTGAGCGGTCAAAGCACGGAATCCGTGAGTCGAAGCTAGGAAAGCCTCGTCTGGGAAGATCAACTTGTTTTCGGCCAATTCAGGATCCAACTTGATTGCTTCCTCGTAGGCTCCAACTACCGGTGTGATGTAGTTCACCCAGGCTGCAAGCTCTGCAGCGTTTACTGGGTCGTAGTAGTAGTTCATCAACAATTCAGCGTTCTTCTTGTGGGTTGCACCCATTGGAACGGTGAACATATCTGACGAGATTGTGCCACCTGACTCGGGCATGAAGAATCCAAACTTGTCGAATCCAGCGCCGAAGTTCATCTGAACAACGTCTCCAGACCAAACAATTCCGGCAACATACTCATCGTTGGCAAAGCCATCCATGTATTCGTTACCCGCGAAGGCCTTGATCTTGCCATCGGCGTAAAGCGCAGCGATGTCGTCGATAACTCCGTTGAAAGCGTCTTCAGTTAGAGAAGAGGCGCTGGTAATGTCAATACCCTTTGAAAGTGCAATAACTCCAATGGTGTCTCTCATCTCAGAGATAAGCACGATACGTCCATTGAGCTCTGCTTGCCACAGGTCCTCAACGCTTTCTGGTGCGTCTTTTCCGGTTAGCTCTTTGTAAAGTTCCTTGTTGTAAGCGATACCACCCAAGATTCCCTGGTAAGGAAGCGTGTAGTCGCGGTTTGGGTCGTAGGCTGCGCCCAAGTATGCAGGGGCAACATTGGCCTTGTTTGGAATGTTTGCGGAGTCAAGTTTTTGAACCTGTCCATCATTTACCAAACGAGCTGCTAGCCAATCGGTTGGGCAGATAAGGTCTGCTCCAACATCTTTACCTGCAATGAGTTCGTTTCGGTTAATTCCGTACCACTCGTCGTTGTCGTTGTATTCCTCTAGGTACTCAACGGTAATTCCAGATTGCTCTTGGAAGCGGTCAAGAGTAGGACGTGAAAGCTCGTCTTCTGAAAGGTCCATGTAGCCTGGCCAGTTGTACCAAACCAATACCTTCTCGGAATCCGAGACGTCGGTTGCAGGAACCAAAGCTTCTGAAGTTGCGCCGCCGCCATCGCCGGCAGGTGCACAAGCAGCCAAACCAAGAGCGGCTCCAACACCGGCAGCTCCAGCCAGAGCGGTTCTTCGAGTTAGTGTCTTGCGTCGAGACATCTTTACAAGCTCTGCAAGCATCGGGTCTTGTGGGAGAGAGTTTGGATCTTTCATTATTGGCGACTCCTGGTGTTATAAAAGGCGAACAAGGAAAGAGCTGGGTTGTCCCAGACCCTTGGACTTTATCCTGCCACAAAAATTTCCCGCAAAAGCCAAAAAACCGCCATTTGGCAAGGAGAAATTTGAGCGTGTCTCGGGCATTTGCTCGCCCAAAAATGCCCCTGACGCTTACCTGCC
>JBIIQS010000134.1:0-2588 GCA_044341965.1 Rhodoluna sp. | reverse complement strand
AATTTTTGATCTGGACGAAAGCACGCTTGCTAAGTTGATGAAAACCAAAAACGCAGCAACTAGCTCTGGTCCAATTGCATGAGCTTTTGATCTAAAGCCCAAAACTAATGAGTTGGCTACTGCCACAGGAAGTAGAAACAACCAACCAAACCAGAACAACGCGGCGTTTGAGTAACTTAGAGCTAGGTGCAGCTCAGCTTGCCTAATCGCAGTTGCCGGCTTGGTGCCCAGCCAGCGAAGCGGTCTGGCTCCTTGCATCGATAGCATCTTGTGCGAAACCTTGGCATTTGGCGCAACCGCGACTCTCGAGCCTTGCAGTCTAGCTCGAATAGAAAAGTCAACATCTGCCGCATAGACCGGCGCCTTGGCATCGAAGCCACCAAGGGCCCTGTAAACGTCCATGTTGATTAGTGCCCCGGCGGTTCCAACCGCCATTACGTCTTCTGAGTTATCGTGCTGGCCCTGATCGAATTCTCCGCGAACTCGACTGAATAGTTTCCCGCCACGAGTTAGGGTGAGGCCAAGCTGCCTGATGATTCTTGGGTTATCCCAATCGACTTGTTTTGGTCCAACAATTGCAAGCGATGGGCTGAGCTCAACTTCACGCAGTAGGTTTTCTAAAGCTCTGGAGTCTGGAGCGCTGTCATCGTGCAGAATCCACAAGAATCCTTCTGGCTTGGTGTGCGCTACGGCTATTTCAACGGCAGCAGCAAATCCGGTTTTTGAATCCAGCTTCAGGACTTCATAGCCTTGGCTCGAAGCTGAAAGTTGCTTCGAAGTGTCAACAATCAAAACTCTGGAGGGTGCTACTGATTGGTTTTTGAGATCTGCTAGAACTCTTTCTAGAAACTGTGGTTGATCGTGAGCTAAAACAATTGCACAAACATCTGGTGTCATGAATTAGCTTTCAGCGCAAAGCGCGAGCTAGGCACGCTTTTTTAGTTTGCGTCTTTCTCTCTCAGAAAGCCCGCCCCAAATGCCAAATCTTTCATCGTTAGCAAGTGCGTACTCGAGGCACTGTGCTTTTACGTCGCAACCGGTGCAAATTCTTTTTGCATCCCTGGTGGATCCTCCCTTTTCAGGAAAGAATGCCTCTGGGTCTGTCTGTGCACAAAGTGCATCTGCTTGCCAAGAAAGTGGGTCTTGTTCAAAGTCTGTGTAGGCACCGGAGACGCCTAGAAGAAGAGGGTCGATAAACCAGTTATCGGGAACCTGTCCGCGATTTTCCATTTAGTGCTGTTCCGTTCTTTTAGTTACCAGGCGCTGGCAAATAGTTTCATCTGTGTAATTACACCGCTGTTATTGGTGTCTTGTCAAGTTGAATTCCACAGCTTTACTGGCATTCGCGGCAAGTATCCTTGGAGAATGAGTGTTCTGGTTACTGGCGGTGCAGGCTATATCGGGTCCCACGTGGCCAGGTTGCTAGCCGAGGCCGGAACCAAAGTCATTGTGGTCGACGACCTCTCTACCGGCATAGAATCAAGGGTTTCAGGCCTAACCAGCTACCGAATTGACCTGGCTGAACCCTCCGCGTTCGCTGCCTTGGAAGCTCTTATGCGAGATCACAGCGTGGATTCTGTGATCCACCTAGCTGCCCTGAAACGAGTTGGGGATTCTGTAGAAAATCCCGAGGAATATTTCAATAAGAACCTTGGTGGCCAGGCAAACCTTCTTCTGGCTATGAAAAGTGCCGGAGTAAAAAAGCTAGTTTTTTCATCTAGCGCAGCCGCTTACGGTATTCCAGATGTTGACTTAGTTTCAGAAGATGAAGCTGCTTCTCCAATAAATCCTTACGGCCAAACAAAACTCATTGGTGAGTGGATGGCTGCTAACGCCGAAACCGCCTGGGGCCTTAGACACGTAAACCTTCGCTACTTCAATGCCGCAGGCGCAGGATGGGATGATCTAGCAGACACTCAAGTTCTGAACTTGATTCCAATTGTCTTTGAAGCAATAAAGAATAAAACCAAGCCAAAGGTCTTCGGTTCGGACTACAACACTCCTGACGGAAGTTGTATCCGCGACTACGTGCATGTCCTTGATTTAGCCCAAGCTCACATCAAAGCCCTTGATTATCTAGAAAATGACAGGCGCGAGTTCAGTACCTTCAATGTTGGAACAGGATACGGAGCTAGCGTTATTGAGGTTCTGAAGCAGATTCGAGAAACGACAGAAATTGATTTTGAGTATGAAATTGTCGCCCGAAGGGCTGGAGATCCAGCCCGCTTGATTGCGGATGCTTCCAGAATTGAGAAAGTCATGGGTTGGAAGGCCAAGAGCTCTTTGGTTGAGATAATCGATAGTGCCTGGAAGGCTCTGGACTAGTCCCCTAAGACCACAAACACCGTTCCGCTGCCGCTCAGACTCAGCTTCTTTGCCCCAGAAGCCAAAACCACTTCAGATTTAGTTAGCACTTCGCGCTCGTCCAGACTGGTGCTAACTGCCACCTCACCAGAGATGCAAATCAACATTGCGCTAGCTGGCAGGTCTAGATCGGCAAGTAAGTTCTTTCCCGAAACTTCGGCTCGATAGATACGAAACTCTGAGCAGTCCACCGGATACTCGATAAGGCCCTCCGCTAGCTTTTT
>JBIIQS010000133.1:0-2589 GCA_044341965.1 Rhodoluna sp. | reverse complement strand
GCCTCAGAGTTTTTCTTGTTGCTCGACTTCTTGCGAGGTTCAACCGGTGGAAGATCTGGCGCCTGAAAGATTAGCGATGTTGCACTTAGCGCAGCTGGCTTGGATCCCGCTTTAGCGTTAGCTTTGTCGGAGTCTTTCGCCGCCGCTTTGGGTTCGGCTTTCTTGGCACCCTTTGGGTCAGCTTTTTTAGAGCTCTTCGGCTCATCTGATTTAGCCGCGGAAGGCTTCTTGTCCTGTTTCTTAGGAAGTTTCTCAGCTTTAGCTGAATCGTCTTTTTCTTTCACCATTTCGGTGTACTCCAAGCTGCCGATTGGCAAAAGCCCACACACTTTGCCGATATTCGGCTATCAAATCTGTATCGGCGACTTTTGTAGCCGACTAAACCTTTGTAGTTGCGAGTCATTGCTGTCACGACGCCCTGCCAGCTGCCCAGATGGGTCTTATACCTTGGAGCCAAATGCTCGAGAAACCTGTGGCGTCTAGAAGATGTGGCTCTAGCTCACCTATCTATAAGTATGACACCAATATGGCAAAAGCCCAGAATTGTCGTGGAATACTTGAATTTATGACTCAAAAACCAGCTGAACAAAGCCTTATTGGGGCTCCAGTATCGCTTGCGTGGATGCTGATTGCTGGTGGTATTACCGGTTGGATTGCGGCTCTCGCCCTCACAATCGAGAGGCTTAGAGTCGCCAGTAACCCAGATGCAGTTCTTAGCTGCGATGTGAGTCCATTTATTTCTTGCAAGTCTGTGATGCTTACCTGGCAGGCTTCACTATTAGGTTTTCCTAATCCCCTAATTGGGCTTGCGGCTTTTTTCGCGCCAGTTCTTATTGGATTTGCAATTTTGGCTGGAGCTAAATTTGCTAAGTGGTTCTGGCAGCTATTCACACTTGGCATGACTGGTGGATTTATATTCGTGTTTTGGCTGTTTAGCCAAAGCCTTTTCGAAATTGGGGCTCTCTGCCCTTACTGCATGGTTGCCTGGGCGGGAATGATTCCAATGTTCTGGAAACACTTCTTGTTTGCAGCCAGTGAGGGAATTGTTCCAGTTCCTGTAAAAAGCGTTGGGTTCTTTGTTCATGCCTATGACTGGCACTGGCTATTTACAATCTTGACGTTCTTTGGATTGAGCGCCACTGTGGTGTGGAAATTCTGGGACTTGTGGCCCAGCCTGTTTTAGCTAAACCAGATTCCAAGTTCTCTAGTTGCCGATTCCACTGAATCTGAACCGTGAACCAAGTTCTTTTGAACCTTCTCGCCCCAGTCACGACCTAGATCGCCTCTAATGGTTCCAGGAGCTGCGGTGGTTGGATCGGTTGCTCCAGCTAGTGCTCGGAATCCTTCGATGACTCGATCGCCTTCTAGGCGGATGGCAACGATAGGGCCAGAAGACATGAACTCAATCAGTGGAGCATAGAAAGGCTTCCCTTCGTGCTCTGCATAGTGGTCAGCTAGCTGCTTGGCAGTTGGCTGCAACATCTTCAGTCCTGTCACAAGGTAACCTTTAGCTTCAATTCGGCTAATGATTTCTCCGGTCAACGAGCGGGCGACGCCATCAGGCTTGATAAGAACCAAGGTCTGTTCCTTAGACATTTACTACTCACTTCCTAAATCTTGACCATCGAGTTTTGCCTTCGCAGCTCTCGCTCTGTCAATTGTGGCACCTGCAATCATGGCCCAGCCCCACATTCCTAAGAATATCGTTCCTAGCAAGAACATCAAAGGAACCCAGATTCCTAGCAGCACCACAATTACCTGCAATACCCAGCCAACTGCGTAGGTCCCGCGCTTTCCAAGCACCGCTGGAAACAGCATCAAGATTACCGAAAGCCCCACTCCAACGCCCCATATCACAGCCGGGTCAGGGTGAACTCGAAGACCAAATCCGACCAGGGTTGCAAAGAACACGACCACGGATTCAAAAACCATAACCAGCGAACCGAGGGTGGCCCTTGTGGTTCTATTCCGCATCGCTTTCCTCCTGAAGAATCTGTAGGACATCGCCCACTAGGGAAATCGATCCCGTCACTACAACCATGCCATCAATTTCACGTGCAATTGTTCGGGCACGCTCTAGGGCTTGGCTGACCTCGGCCATAGCCTCAGTTTTGGTTCCTGATTGCTCAATGGCTATCGGCTCTAGTTTAGAAATTTCAAGTGATCTATTCGAGGATGACTCGGTGACGACTATCCGCTCAAAACAACCAGCCAACTCACTAAATACTCCAGCTACATCCTTATCGGAGAGCACGGCAATCAAGCCGACCAGCGGTTTCTCAGAAAACTCTGACTTGAGAGAAACTGCCAAGATCTTAGCCCCCGCTGGGTTGTGTGCTCCATCAAGCAACAATTGCGGTTCAGTTCGAACAAGTTGCAATCTTCCAGGGGAAGAAAGATCAGCTACAGCCGATCGAAGAACATCATCAGCAATTGGAACTTCACCGCCACCTAGAAAAGCTTCCACTGCTGCAATTGCGACTGCAAGATTGGCGCTTTGATGAATTCCAAATACCGGAGCCTCGTATGGTCCATACTTTCCTGCCAAGCCAGAAACCGTAACGCGCTGTCCAGTTGAAGTTGCCTGGT
>JBIIQS010000132.1:0-2594 GCA_044341965.1 Rhodoluna sp. | reverse complement strand
CCTAGGGTTGAGCAAGAAGATCGGGACTAGTTCCTACCGTGAGCGAGCACCTAAGACAGCGTCAGCTGAAAGACGCTGACGGAACCAGACAAAAGCTAAGTTACCCAGATCTACCGGAACCACTTCTGGTTGGAACCTACGATAACCACACCCACCTGGAGATCGCCGATGGCGATCAGCCGATGAATTACCAAGACCATTTGGCTTTGGCGAATCAGGTCGGAATTCTAGGTGCGGTTCAAGTTGGCGTAACACTGGAAAGTTCCAAATGGAGCGCTGAGGTAGCTGCCACGGATCCTAGGTTGCTTGCGGCGGTGGCTATTCACCCAAACGAAGCTGCTAGGTACGAAAACAAGCAGGCTCTTGATTTGGACATCGACGGCATTGCCGCGCTAGCCAGTCAAGAAAGAGTCCGTGCAATTGGCGAAACGGGTTTGGACTTTTTTAGAACCGAATCTGAACAAGGGAAATCTTTTCAGCAGTACTCATTTGAAAGACACATTCAAATTGCTAAGGATTTTGGTCTTGCGCTACAGATTCACGACCGTGATGCGCACGAGCAAGTAGTAGCAACTCTCCAGAGAGTCGGGGCTCCTGAGAAAGTTGTCTTTCACTGCTACTCGGGAGATATCGAACTTGCAAAAATCTGTGCAGAGCACGGTTGGTACACTTCGTTTGCTGGGAACATAACCATCAAAAGAAATCAACACCTTCGAGATTCTTTTAGACACATGCCCAAAGACCTGATTCTGGTTGAGACGGATGCGCCGTTTTTGACCCCTGAGCCACTGCGTGGAAGACCAAACGCCCCGTACCTGGTTCCAATCACCGTGCGATTCATGGCCGCCGAGTTAGGCATGGATGCTAACGAGCTTTCCGGGCAGCTAGCTAAAAACACTGTGGCCGTTTATGGATCCTGGGATAACTAGTGGTCGAACTATTAGGTGCCGGAGAAATCCGAGCGTTAGCTTCTGAATTGGATCTTCGGCCAACCAAGAAACTTGGCCAGAACTTCGTCATCGACCCAAACACCATTCGCAAAATAGTGGCCGCCTCTCAGCTAAGCCCCACAGACAAGGTCGTCGAGATCGGACCTGGTCTTGGCTCACTAACCCTTGGCTTGCTTGAGAAAGTGGACCAGTTGATAGCAATTGAGTTTGATCAAAAGTTGGCCAACAGGTTAGCTTCGACCCTCAAGCAAAAAGCTCCCCAAAAGAGCTGCCAGATCCTTCACGCTGACGCTATGAATGTCACTCAGCTAGATTTTGAGCCCGATGCCTTGGTTGCCAATCTCCCATACAACATCTCAGTTCCGGTAATTCTTCACTTCCTAGAGAGCTTCCCCTCCATTTCGAAAGTCTTAGTTTTGGTGCAGGCTGAAGTGGCCGCACGCCTGGTTGCAGGACCAGGGTCCAAAACCTACGGGTCACCGAGTGCGAAGCTAGCTTGGTACGGCAAGGCTTCGGCTGCCGGGGTAGTTTCACGCAGCATCTTCTGGCCGGTTCCAAACGTTGACTCTGCTTTGGTGTACTTCCAGAAATCCAGCACACCGCTCCCTACAACTCTTAGAGCAGAAGTGTTTAGAGTTATAGATGGAGCTTTTGCCCAGCGCAGGAAAACTCTGCGGCAGGCTCTTTCGGGTTGGGCAGGTTCCCCTGATCAAGCAGAGCAGATTTTAGTGAAGGCTGGAGTTTCTCCTCAGGCTAGAGGAGAAGAGCTGAGCATTGATGATTTTATTGAGGTGGCAAAACAAAAGTGATTTTTGAAACTGATCATCGCGCTAGTGAGCCCACACTCGTAGGCTCAGCAATTCTTTCGGGAAACCAGGGGCAAATTTTTAACATCCTAAGAGATCCAACTTCTTGGGGGCAGGCGGAAACCCCGCGAGTAGTTAATGCAATAGAGCAGTCGAAGATAGTTTTTTCATTTGATGGAGAACAAAAAGCAGTGTCTACAGTTTCGGCTTGGAGCTCAAATGTCACAGAGCTTGAGCTCGTGATGAGTGGGTCGGTGGCTAACCAAGTTGGACAAGCCCAGATCAAGTATTGGAATGAAGTTGTTGCCATTTTGCAGAAACGGCTCAATGGGCCTCCAATTGTTGTTGCCTCAAGCCCTGGCAAGGTAAACGTTTACTTTGCCGTTGGGGCATTTTTGAAAGATGGCTTTCATGATGTGGCAAGTTGCTATCAGGCTTTGAATCTTCGAGAGAAAGTCCTCGTTGAACTCACCGGTAGCTTCTCAATTGACTTTGCGGGCCCTTTTGAACAAGAGAGCCAGCTACTTGTTCCAAAAGACAGTAATAATTTGGTCTATCGGGCAGGTCAGGAGCTAAAGGAACTTGGCTCAGCTATCGATTCTGAGAAAGTGTCCTTCTTAATTCACAAGAGCGTTCCGATAGCTGGGGGTATGGCTGGGGGATCAGCCGATGCCGCTGCCGCACTGGTTGCTCTAAACAGTCTCTTCGGATCAAAACTGGATGAGAAACTTCCAGAGGCTGCGGCCAAGCTTGGTTCCGATGTTCCCTTCTCCCTTATGGGAGGAACTGCTATCGGTGTTGGCAGAGGCGAAGTGCTTTCCAAGGTAGCCGACGGTCC
>JBIIQS010000131.1:0-2635 GCA_044341965.1 Rhodoluna sp. | reverse complement strand
GCAGTCACTTCCAACCATTGACCCAGCCCTTATTCCTCAAGAAGCGCCAGCTGATGTTGTGCAGGTGGATTCAGACTTGTTCCTGGTTGACTATGGAGACATCATTTTTAAGGTTGGAACCGGACCAACCTGGTGCACGCTAAGCGAGTATGACGATGTCGCAATTTGCGAACACAAAGAAACCGAAGTTCGTTACGAACCTCTCCCAAAGCCTTCGGATTGTGATTTTACCTACGGCAATCAGATAAAGCTTTTGGGCAGTGCAACTACCGGTCAAGTAACTGCTGACTTTACTTGCGTAAACTCTCCCTACTCGGATGCGTCTACGTCTCCAGCCCTGCAGGACGGGGAACAGATAACAGCTTTCGGGTTTACCTGCTTCGTTGTGGGAGAAACTGCGCGCTGTGAGAATTCAGCGGAAGACTTTATTGTGCTTGGGCCAGACGCCTGGGCAAAAAGTGACTAGTCGATAAACCAGTCAATCAACTAGGCAACCTCGAGCAGTGTGATTAGCCGGACCTCTGGTCTGCAGAAAAATCGCACAGGGGCAAAAATTGAGTTTCCAAGTCCCGCCACCACGCTGAGAATTGAATTCTTTCCTTCAAAACTCCAGCCAGAAGTGCCTCTGGCAAATTTGTTTTGTAAATCGCTATTGGTTGTTAGTGCGCCAATAATTGGCAGCCTCACCTGACCGCCATGGGTGTGTCCAGCAAATATCAGCTCGGCCCCTCGAAGAGTAAGTCCTCTAAGTATTTCAAGATACGGAGCGTGAGTGAGTGCGATGGTAAAGGTTTGACTCGCGGCTAGCTCCGATAAGTTACTTTTGCCAACGTGGTGATCGTCTACTCCAATAAAGCGAATGCGGTTTCCGGAAAGCTCGATTTCGGCAGCTTTGTTGTTCAGGTTAATCCAGCCAGCTTGCTCAAAAGCATTGGTCATCTTGGCTGTTTCTAGCCTGGCTGATTTGGGGACACCCGAGGAACGAAAGACATAACTGATTGGGTTTTTGGGAACCGGTGCGTAGTAATCATTTGAGCCGTTTACAAATACGCCGGGTTTTTCCAGAAGTGGTGCCAGGCACTCCAGTAGCGGCGGGATTGCGTCTTTGTGCCCAAGGTTATCTCCGGTGTTTACCACTAGATCAATTGGCTGGCTTGCCAAGTTTCGAATAAAGCGCTGCTTGGATTTTTGCCAGGGAGCTAAGTGGATATCTCCTATTTGCAGGACGTTTATCGGGTCGCTTCCTTTTGGAAGCACCCTTATGGATTCACGACGAATAACGTAAAGCTGCCGCTCTATGACAATTGCCCAAATGGCTATTGCCAAAAAGCAAATGGCTAGCCAGATACTAGCCAGCGGAAGGTCCTCTGCTAATCATCAAGTGGAAGGTCCCTTGCTGATAATCAGTAAAACTGCCCCGAGTGCATCCGCTGATGAACCAGCAGCTGGGTTAGTTCCAACTACCATTCCATCGGGGACAGTTGACGAGTACACAAAGTACTGAGTCTGACTAGGTTGTGGAGCACTAACGGCAGAGAAACCATAGGAGAGCAACCTGGATGTTGCATCAGCGATGCTCAAACCTGCAACATCTGGCACAGCAACCGTTCCTCCGCGGCTTAGCGAGATAGTAACTAGAGTTCCGCGAGGCAGTTCCGCACCGGTTGCATAGTCAGCAGCCGCAACAGTTCCAGGTGGGTTCGAGGAAAGAACCTGGTTGCCAGAAATCTGAGCGCCAAGTCCGGCATCCCGAAGGATTTCAAGAGCAATTTCTGGAGGTAGTGCGTTGACGTCAGGCATGATCACATTTGAAGCCCCGAGATACATCGGAGGTGGTGCTGGGAAGGATTCTCCCGGGTATAACTCGTTGGCCACGGTCATGATTTGGCGCCAAATCTCATGTCTTAGGATTCCACCTGGTGTGCCATCAATTGAGACACCACCGACGTTTTGCGCACCGGAAACGTTTCCAACCCAAGTTGCCGTTGCAACCTTGGAAGAGTAACCGGTCATCCAGGTGTGAAGGAATCTGTCAGTAGAACCAGTTTTTCCAGCCAAGGGCACTCGGTCAGGAGTTCGCGACGCTGAACCTGTACCACCACTCATTACTAACTGGAATGCATAACTTGCCGCCGCTGCTACTTCTGAGGTGACAGCGCGATTGCACTCGGTAGCTGGCACCTTCATTTCCAATCCGGTTGATCTAACAACCACTCGGTCAATTGCAATTGGAGAACAATAGATTCCGTCGTTGGCAAACCCAGACATGGCCGCAGCCATAGTCAATGGGGAAAGTTCATTAGTACCAAGGACCGAAGCTTGAACATACAACAGCTCGTTTCCATCCGCTCGCTTGACACCAAAGGCTGCGGCTCGGTCCCTGATGTCACAGAGGTCCAAAAATGATGCCATGGTAGCAAATGAAGTGTTTACCGACTGGATGGTCGCGCTTAGGGCGCTCAGTGATTCATATTGGGCGTTACCGAAGTTGTTCGGGTCCCAATCACCTGCAATGCCACCACACTTAGCCGAGAAGTCTTCGGCTTTCCAATTTCGATCTCGCGAATCAACTAGATCTCCTAGCAAGAAACCCTTGGAGAGCCACTCGGCTAGCACGAAAACCTTGTATGTCGAA
>JBIIQS010000076.1:0-4207 GCA_044341965.1 Rhodoluna sp. | reverse complement strand
GGTGTTGATTGATTACCTGATTGATTCTGATGTGAAAATCGATGGAATCGTTAATGCCACTGGAGTGGTTGCTTTTGGAAACTTTGCTGAGCTCGATGCAGCCACTTTGAACAAACTGTTTGCGGTAAACGTAACTGGCCCCATTCAGCTAATTCAAGGACTCGTTGGGCTACTGAAGGCATCTTCTGCTGGTGGCAACGATCCATTCATAGTAAACATCTCAGGTGTTGTTGCCGAGTCCCCAATGGCGGGACTGGCTGCTTACTCGGCAAGTAAGTCAGCACTCTATGCCTTCGACCAAGCTATCTCGAGAGAGCTAAGACGTGATGGGATTCGAGTAATTGACGCTCGCCCAGGACACACCGAGACCGGTTTGGCAACCAGGGCTATTGCTGGGCAAGCACCAGCTTTTCCTACTGGCCTAACCCCAGAAAGTGTTACTCAAAGAATTGTCACCGCAATCGTTCAGGACGAAAAGGACCTGCCAAGCTCTGCTTTCTAGGCAAACTACGCCTGAATCCAGTTATCGATAAACTTGTGCCGGTGGGTAACATTCCGAAGATAACTACTGACCTGTTTGATGGCAGGCAGATTCACTATTTCGATGACAAAGGCTCCAATCTTCCAAGCACCCGCAAAAAGGACCTGAGGGAAACTGCTTCCAGGCCCCCGCTTGCGGATCTGAAGCATGACCCACTAACTGGTGAGTGGATTGCGGTGGCAGCACACCGTCACACTCGCGCATACATGCCCCCAAGTAACGAGTGCCCACTGTGCCCCGCTACCGGAACTTACCTAAGCGAGGTTCCAGACAACTTTGATGTGGTGGTATTTGAAAACAAGAATCCAGCGTTTGGTGCTTTGCCAGATGGTCTATCGATTCCGATTCTTGAATCTTCGAACGCAATACCATTTGGAGAATCCAAGATGGCTATCGGTAGATGCGAGGTTGTAGTTTTTAGTCCCGAGCACAATGGATCGTTGGCACAAATGCCTTCCTCCCGAGTTCACACTGTATTGGAAGCACTAGCTCAGCGAACCGATGAGCTTCAAGGTCTTAACGGAGTAAGGCAAGTGTTTCCATTTGAAAACAGAGGTCAAGAAATTGGAGTAACGCTTCATCACCCACACGGTCAGATCTATTGCTACCCGTATGTAACTCCTAGAACCAGGAAACTACTCGAGTCCATAAAATCCCACGGCAGCAGTTTTTTCCAAGATCTTCTCGAGTTTGAGCAGGCCTCGAATCGGGTGTTGATCAAATCAGAATCTTTCACCGCTTACGTTCCCTTTGCAGCGCGCTGGCCTATGGAGGCTCACTTACTTCCCAATAGACATGTCAAAAACCACGCTGATCTAACTGACGACGAGCGTTTGGAATTGGCGGATGTTTACTCAAAACTACTTCGCTCATTTGAGCTGGCCTACGGTACTCCTTCTCCATACATTGCGGCCTGGCATCAGGCGCCACTTGTTCCAGGAGGAGAAAACGCCAGATTGCAGCTGCAGATTACTTCGCCAAGAAGAGCAGCAGACAAGCTGAAGTATCTGGCTGGATCAGAGTCTGCCATGGGAGCTTTTATTGCAGACATCCCCGCGGAGGACATTGCGGCCCAACTCAAGGAAAACTTGTGATCAGTTCAGCCCAGAGTGCTGCGGAGCATTTCGAAGAACAGTTTGGGTATTCACCAGCTGGGGTTTGGTCAGCTCCAGGAAGAGTGAACCTAATAGGTGAACACACCGACTACAACGAGGGTTTTGTGTTGCCCTTCGCCATTAATCGACGCACTTACGCTGCGGTTAGCGAAAGATCCGATCAGGTGGCAAGAATTGCATCTGGATTTTCTGGCGAAATGGTTGAATTTGAGATTTCAGAAATACAAAAAGGTAAAGTGTCTGGCTGGTCCGCCTACCCACTGGGTGTTGCCTGGAGCCTCATCCAAGCAGGTGCCAAGCCTCAAGGTTTTGATCTGTATGTGGATTCTAATGTTCCGGTTGGAGCCGGACTCTCCTCCTCAGCAGCAATCGAGTGCTCTGTGGCGCTAGCTCTTAATGATCTTTGGGGATCAGGATTCCCTAGAAGTGTTTTGGCTAAAGTTGGGCAACGGGCCGAGAATGAAATCGTAGGTGCGCCGACAGGAATCATGGATCAAACGGCTTCGTTTTTTGGTCAGGTTGATCACGCTGTTTTTCTGGACTGCCGAACACTTGATGCGAAGGCCACCCCTTTGTCGCTCAAGGAAAATGGTTTAGAAATCGTGGTCATGGATACTCGTGTTGCCCATCGCCTGACTGACGGTGGTTACGCATCCAGACGCCAGTCGTGTGAAGAAGCAGCAGAAATATTGGGTGTCACGTCGTTGAGAGACGTAACCATAGAGGGCCTCGAGGCCTCAAGAGATCTCCTGGAAGATCTGGTTTACAAAAGAGCAAGACACGTGGTGACCGAGAACGAGCGGGTTAGACAAACTGTCGAATTGCTATCTGCGTCTGGACCGAAACTCATAGGCCAATTAATGATTGAATCCCACGCCTCCATGAGAGATGATTTCCAGATTTCGATACCTGAGCTGGACGTAGCTGTTGAAACAGCAATTTCCGAAGGCGCAATCGGTGCCCGAATGACAGGTGGGGGCTTTGGCGGAGCTGCAATTGCCCTGATTGAGGCAGAGAGAGTAGCGAGCCTCACAACAGCAGTTCTGGATAAATTCCGCGACCAGGGATTCGAAAAACCAGAGATTTTCAAGGTAACTGCAGATGAAGGGGCGAAGAGGGAGATCTAGCTATTTAGCTACTACCTCAACACCGTTGTCAATCAACGAATCAATAGCGCGTTCGGTGGACTCTGCTGAAACCCCAGCCGTTAGAGAACTAATCACCCGAACATTCAACCCAAGTTTTTTTGCGTCAAGGGCCGAAGCCAGAACGCAGTGATCGGTAGCAATTCCAACGACGTCTAACTGTTCGATATTTTGCTCACTCAGTAATTCTGCGAGTGTGCCGCCAGCTTCTGTTACCCCCTCAAAGGCCGAGTAGCCATGGGAGCCCTGCCCTTTATAGACATGTTCTTGAATAAAATCGAGCTCTAAATTTGGGTGGTAGTTAGCGCCATCACTTTCTGCAACACAGTGGATTGGCCAAGAAGTTTTATAATCAGGCTCTGAATCCGAATCGGCGAAGTGACCCGAGTTGTTATTATCTGCATCGTGCCAATCCCTTGAGGCAACAACCAAGTCATAACTCGATGACTTCAGAAATTCGCTAATCTTTTTTGCAACCGTTTGGCCACCAGCTACCGCGAGTGACCCACCCTCACAGAAATCATTTTGCACATCCACAACCAGAAGCGCTTTGCTCATGAAGGCTCCTAGTCGTTCGACAGGGTGTTGCCGCAACGGTAGAACGATGTCACGAGGGTGTCAATTGCGACCCTGACATCATTTCCAACAGCACCATAGGCATAAATTGTGAAGGTTAGGCTGGTGCCGTCTTTTGCTTCAATAATTCCATTTAGCGTGTGAACTTTAGTTAGGTATCCGGTCTTGGCTCGAACATTGCCAGCAGCATCAGATAGGTCACCTTGGAATCTTGTTGCCAAGCTGCCGGTCTCGCCGGCAACCATGAGACTGTTCTTTATTACGTCAAAATCTCCATAGCCTGAGTCAACCAAGCGCATTAGTTCGGCCATGAACCTAGGAGAAACCAAGTTCAAATCTGATAAACCTGATCCATCCCTTACTGTTACTCCGCTAAAGTCCAGACCTGAGGGTTCGAGTATCCTCTCGTAGGCTGTGTCTAAGTTGTCATAGGTGGCATCAAATCCAGCTTCGATGGTTGCTATTTTTCCCAGAGCTTCCGAGAGGCTGTTGTCTGAGGAAACAAGAACGTTTGCAATCCAGTCGCTCATCGGCTGGGATTCAACCTTGGCTATCTCAACAAAACCTGATGGCGCTGAACCCTGAATAAGGGTTGCAGCTGGGGCAAGCTCCGCAAGCCCAAGCTTGAACTGCTCGCCTGCACTTGTTACTGGCCTGCCGGTTCTAGCAGAAGTAGGGGCTTCAGGAAGGACACGGTCCCCGTCAAGTTGCAGGGCCGTGACCTCAGAAATCCAGCCATCGACTTGGTTCACTCTTTGCCAAGAGCTCTCCCAACCCGATCCTGGGAAAAAACTTGAGTCGAGGATAATTTCATTTATCTGGGCAACACC
>JBIIQS010000042.1:0-5493 GCA_044341965.1 Rhodoluna sp. | reverse complement strand
TCTCCAGCTCCCACCAGAGCAATTCTCGCTGGGTTCGCTGGGTCAGCCATTACCCTGGTTGAAAGTTGGTAGTCGGGACCAACGCTCGCAAGCACCGCTGCGGCAGTTAGGGATTTCATTACCGAAGCGGTCGCAGCTGGAATGTCTGCATCGCGGTCAAACAACACCTCGCCGGTCTCAGAGTTTAGAACAACGGCCTGAAGTGTTCCAAGAGAGGGGTTTGATACTTCTTCGGTAACTGTGCAGGTTCTAGGTGGTGCTTCAGAGGCAGAAGGCGAGGCAGAAACGTCACTTGCAGCATTTGAATCTGAGCCAGGCGAAGAAATCACCAAGCCACCAAGCATCAGGGTTAGTACGACCAAGCCAGAGCCTGCACCAATAAACACTTCTTTGAAGTGCGGAAAATTCTTAATTCTTTTTAGCACTTGGCTAAGCTCCTGAAAACTCGATACCCGTTTGATTTCTAATTTGATCCATGACTTCCATAATCTGAACTGTTTCATCCAGGCTCATGGTTGGTGATTCAATGAGGCCTTCAGATATACAACGCTCAACTTCGAGCGCCTGGTACTGCATTCCTCTTCCTTCAATATTACCCTCGTATTTGAACAAGATATTGTCGTCCCGGTCGAAAACTGTGAATGTGCTGTGTTCGTAAAAGGATTTCTCCAATTCAACTCTTCCAGCATCACCAAGAATAAAAGCCCTTACTGGTCCAGCTGATGCAATGCTGGAATGCAGCAAAGCCTGCCTACCCCCTGAATACTCAAAGATTGCACCCATGGATTTGTCCACATTCCCAGCCAGTAGTGAAGCTGAGGCGAGAATCCTGGTCGGCTTGCCAAAAAGTCTGTGGGCTAGGGAGATTGGATAAACCCCTAGATCTAATAATGATCCGCCCCCTAAGGCCGAGTCATAAAGTCTGGGAAATGATTCCTTTGGAAGATACTGATTGTGATCAGCCAAAAGGTAAAGGGGTTTCCCAATTAAGCCCTGTTCTAGCTTTTCAAAGAGTGTTTTGTGGTTGGGAAGAAACCTCGTCCACATCGCCTCCATGAGAAAAACTCCATTGAGTCTAGATATTGCTGCCAATTCCCTTGCCTGAGACGCGTTTAGAGTAAATGGCTTTTCTAACAGCACATTCTTCCCAGCGCCAAGTGCCAGCTTTGCATTAGCAAAGTGGGCGTTATTAGTGGTTGATATGTAGACAACGTCAATATCTTTATCAGCTACTAAATCCTCATAGCTACCGTAAGCGCGACCAATTGAATGCTTCTTCGCGTAGGACTGAGCACGATCTAACGACCTAGAGCCAACTGCTTCTAAATTCATACCCGCGAGACGCAAGTCATTTAGAAATTCAACGCTTATTTCTCCTGGGCCCATAATGGCCCACTTGAGTTTGTGATTCACCAAGCACTCCCAGTCTCAGACAATAGTTTAGACTTAGATTATGAAAACAAAAATAACCATCACTGCTTTATTGGCTCTTCTGCTGATTCCAACACCGGCTCACGCACACGATCTTCTTGTAGACATAAATCCAGCTCCTGGGGCGATTATCTCGACTTCCAGCTTCGAGGCTGTGCTTACCTTTAACAATCCCCTGTTGGTTATTGAATCTGAGACCAATGCAGAAGTTGCAACTAGATTGCAGGGATCTTCTGACTGGATAGTCCACGCTTTTGCCATCGATGACAAAACGCTGGTTGCCCAGGTTGAGCTGAGCGAACCCGGTACTTATGATTTGCGTTGGAGTGTAGTTGGCTCCGATGGTCACACCATTAGTGGAGATTCCAACTTTGTTCTAGAGGGAGTGGCTTCGGAGGAAACTGCAGTTCCTCTAATCGCGGAACCCGAATTGACAACAACCTCGGAATCCCAAGACATTCCTGCTGGTTTCTATGTTGGTCTTGCGCTAGTTGCTCTTGGTGCGGTCTTTGCACCTATTGGCTTGATGATGCGAAGAAAGTCTAAGAAGTCCTAGGCCTGACTAGGGCGTCAATGTTTCCAAGCAGCTCGTCAAACTCAGCTGCGCTCATGAGCTTCAGCTCCAAGACAACTTCCCGAACGCTAGTTTCATCAGCTAGAGCTTTTTGAGCAACGATTGTTGCATTTTCGTATCCCAAAACTGGGCTAATCGCTGTAACCAAGCCAATGGAATTTTCCACACTAAGTCGAAGCTTTTCAACGTTGGCGGTAATTCCAGAAACGCAAGCATCTGCCAACACGTAGCAACCCTGTCTTAGCTGAGTGATACTCATCATCAAAGCGCGACACATAATTGGCTCAAATGCATTCAACTGCAACTGTCCTGCTTCAACTGCCATGGTCACTGTCAAATCATTTCCAACCACGGCAAATGCAATTTGATTGATTACCTCAGGAATAACTGGGTTGACCTTACCCGGCATGATTGATGACCCGGCCTGTCTTGGTGGCAAGTTGATTTCATCCAAACCAGCACGCGGTCCACTGCTCAGCAGTCGAAGATCATTAGAGGTTTTCGAGAGCTTCACGGCAATTCTCTTCAGCACTCCAGAAACCGTTACGAATACGCCAGCATCCTGGGTGGCCTCCACCATGTCTTCGGCAAGAACAAAATCAAAACCACTTAGCTTGGAAAGTGCCTGGCATGCTTTTTCCGGGTAGCCCACAGGTGCGTTAATTCCAGTTCCAATGGCAGTTCCACCTAGGTTGATTTCACGAAGTAGCGGCAAGACTTCGCGAAGTCTTTGGATGTCTTCCATGGTCATTCTAGAAAAGGCTGCAAATTCCTGACCGAGGGTCATTGGAACCGCGTCTTGCATCTGTGTGCGACCCATT
The DNA here is from genome assembly GCA_044341965.1 of Rhodoluna sp. Lineage (GTDB taxonomy): Bacteria > Actinomycetota > Actinomycetes > Actinomycetales > Microbacteriaceae > Rhodoluna. The sequence continues at coordinate 2,667 of JBIIQS010000042.1, read as the reverse complement.
TTGATGACTTCTCTAAACTCAATCGCCTTGCCAGTGAAGGCTTTTTCTAGATGGGCCATTGCCTTGAGGAGCTCGTTGATCTCAAAAATCAAAGCTAGTTTTAGCGACGTTGGGTACACATCATTAGTTGACTGTGATTGGTTCACATCGTTGAGCGGGTGAACTATTGAGTAATCGCCTTTTTGGCCCCCAAGGATTTCGATTGCGACATTGGCAATAACCTCATTGGCATTCATGTTGGTTGAGGTGCCGGCTCCACCCTGGATAGCGTCAACAACAAATTGTGAGTCAAACTCTCCATCGGCAACCCGTATTGAGGCCTTTACAATGGCGTCTTTTACTTTTGGGTCCAGCTCTCCAAGTTCAAAGTTGGCCTCTGCGGTAGCTTGTTTGACGATCGCTAAAGCGCGAATCAACGATCGGTAATGGCCTATAGGCACTCCGGAGATGGGAAAGTTATCAACCGCTCTAGCGGTGTGGATGCCCCAATAGGCATCCTTAGGAACTTGGTAATCTCCAAGAAGGTCGTGTTCGAGTCTGGTTGAGGACATAAATTAAGTCTGCCACTAAATTGTGCAGGCTGGCTACCAACCCATACGGCAGAACTCTTCTACCTTCTTGGTTCTTCCAGCAACGATCATTACGTCACCCGAATTTAGGATTGTTTCCGGGAACGAGGGAAGGTAACTCTCCCCTTCTTTACGAGTAGCAACAACTGTTACACCGTGATTAGATCGGAATTTCATTTCCGAAAGAGTCTTGCCTTCGAAGCTTGCTGGAGCTTCGGTTTTGGCCATGACAAAATCCTCATCTAGCTGAATGTAATCGAGAGATTCACCACTTACCATGTGAGCTACTCGCTTACCCATATCCATTTCCGGGAAAATGACATGGTGAACTCCAAGCTGTTGAAGAATACGACCGTGAGAGACACTTGTTGCTTTTGCCCAAACCTGTGGTACGCCAAGCTGTAGAACAAGCGAAGCCGTCAAAATACTTGCCTCTAGGTCGCTACCAATGGCAACTACCGCTGAATCAAAATCGGGGATTCCTAATTCCCGAAGCGCCGCTTCGTCAGTTGAATCGGCCTGGATCACGTGAGTGAGTTTATCGGAAATGTTCTGGACTAGTTTTTCATCGCTATCAATACCCAAAACTTCCCGGCCGCCTTTTACAAGCTCTAGGGCGAGTGATGTTCCGAAGCGACCAAGGCCAATTACCGCAATTGTTGAAGCGCTGTGCTTTTTGGGTCCACGCGTCTTTAGCCGATTAGGCATTTTTTTCTCCATTCGTTGACGGTATCTGAAACAGTACTTGAGGGCTCGATAACCGCGCTCTTCTAACAATAATCAGTTGTTTTGTTAGAACAAGTGAATCAGCCAATTAGGGGCCTCTCTTTTGGTAGTTCGTAGTGGCGTTTTGTCTTTCTCAGAGCAAGCGAGGTTGCGACCACGATCGGACCAAGGCGACCAAAGAGCATGAGTACCGACAATAGGAACTTTCCATGCTCGGGAAGATCGGCCGTGATGCCGGTTGAAAGTCCAACTGTTCCGGCTGCTGAGATGATTTCGAAAACTAGCTCATCCAGAGTGAAATCTGTTGTGAGGCGAAGAATAAACAATGAGCCAAGTACGACAAGCGTATACAAGGTCACAATGGTTAGGGCCTGACGCTGCATTGAGCGAGGAAGTCTACGGTTGCCGACGTTCACTGCAGCGTCACCACGAATCTCGGTGTAAACAATGTAGAACAAGACAACTGCAGTTCCAATCTTGATACCACCAGCAGTTGATGCACTTGCGCCACCGATGAACATCAAGATGTCCATGCCAAGCCAGGTGCTGGTATACATCTGGGTCGTGTCAATAATGTTTAATCCAGTTGAGCGAGTCATTGAAGAAGTAAACATGCTGGCAACAATCTTCTGAGCCGGATCCAGGGCGCCAAGAGTTGCCGGGTTGGTCCACTCCGAAATTGAGATTCCAATAGCTCCCACCACCAGAAGGAACAAGCTTGCCCACAAGATAATTCTTGAGTTGAGCGACCACTGTGCTGGCATTGTGTAGTCAGCAACTTTGCCAAATAGAACGTAAAGTTTGAGCTTTAGGCGATCGCGAATCTCGGCCAGGACTGGAAAACCAAATCCGGCTAGAGTCGCAATGACAAAGACTGGGAAGATAATCCAGCCATCATTTGCAAAGCCCATGAGGCTGTCAGCGTAAAGCGCAAAGCCAGCCTGGTTGAAGGCCGAGATCGCCTGGAAGGCTCCGTGGGAGAGAGCTTTTTCTAGAGAGTAACCGTATTCGGTAAACATCCGAACCGCTAGAAACACAAATAGTGCCAACTGGAAAAACAGCATCAGTTTGGCGATGTTGAGCAAAAGAGTCTTTACATCAGGCTGTTTGGTGGCTGAGGATTCGGAAGTTGCCGAGATCCTGTTTTTGAGGGATATACGTCCTTCGATTAGAAAGCCAACTAGGGTGGCAAAACCGATGATTCCAAATCCACCGATTTGGATTAGAAAAGCGATTATGACGTGACCGGTTGTGGACCAATAGCTAGCGGTGTCTAGGGTTGTTAGACCCGTAACGGTCACTGCGGATGTTGAAGTAAATAGTGCATCAAAGAAGTCTGTGACTGAGCCGCTCTTCGAAGAGATCGGCATCA
>JBIIQS010000130.1:0-2679 GCA_044341965.1 Rhodoluna sp. | reverse complement strand
CAGACTCTTCCTTTGAAGCCATTCAAGACCATGGCTATCAACGTCGAGGGAACCTTGAGACCAGGGGTCACCTCTAAGGACATCATCTTGGCCGTAATTGCCAAAATCTCAACCGGTGGTGGCCAAGGCTACGTGCTTGAGTACCGCGGCAGTGCCATTAGGTCATTGTCTATGGAAGCTCGAATGACCATTTGCAACATGTCTATCGAGGCAGGGGCTAGAGCGGGAATGGTAGCCCCTGATGAAACAACTTTTGCGTACCTAAAGGGTCGTCCACACGCTCCAACCGGAAGAGACTGGGACGACGCGGTTTCATACTGGAAAACACTTCCTACCGATGAGGGAGCAAAATTCGACGCGGAAGTATTCCTCGACGCGGACACTTTGGATCCGTTTGTGACATGGGGAACAAACCCAGGCCAAGGTGTCTCGCTTTTGGATAGTGTTCCTGACCCAGAAACAATTTCTGACCCTAACGAAAAAGCTGCCGCCATTCGCGCACTTGAATACATGGATCTAAAGCCTGGAACAAAGATGAAAGACATTCGGGTTGACACTGTGTTTTTGGGCTCCTGCACCAACTCGCGCATCGAGGACCTGCGTGCCGCAGCAGCAATCATTGAGGGCAAGAAAAAAGCCGATGGCATTCGCATGATGGTGGTCCCTGGATCACAAAAGGTTCGTATCCAGGCCGAAGAAGAAGGCCTCGACAAGATTTTCAAAGACTTTGGTGCTGAGTGGCGATTCGCCGGCTGTTCGATGTGTTTGGGTATGAACCCAGACCAGCTCGCCGCCGGCGAGCGGGCCGCTTCAACGTCAAACCGAAACTTTGAAGGTCGCCAGGGTAAAGGTGCTAGAACGCACCTTGTTTCTCCGCTGGTGGCAGCTGCTACCGCTATTCGCGGGACGCTATCTTCTCCTTCCGATCTAGAGGTGATGGCCTAATGGAAAAGATTTCCACTTTTTCTGGTGTTGCAGTTCCTCTGAAAAGATCAAACGTAGATACCGACCAGATCATTCCGGCTAGCTATTTGAAACGAATTACCAAAACCGGTTTTGAAGATGCGCTGTTTGCCTCTTGGAAAGCTGAGCCTGATTTTGTATTGAATCAGCCAGTTTTTCAAAACGGTGAAGTGCTGATTGCAGGGCCTGATTTTGGAACAGGATCATCGAGAGAGCATGCGGTTTGGGCTCTTCGCGATTGGGGATTCAAGGCGGTGTTCTCGGCCAAGTTTGCAGACATCTTTACCGGTAACAGCGGTAAGCAAGGATTGATTACTGGTGTGATTACCGAGGACGAAACCAAGCAGATTTGGGATATCATCGATACCGATCCAGGGGTGTCGGCAAGTGTGGATTTACCGAATCAGAGCCTAACTGTTGGGGATTTGACTGTCTCTTTTGCTATTGATGCCTACACCAAGTGGCGATTGATGGAAGGCCTTGACGACATTGCACTAAGTTTGAGGGACGAGGGAGCAATTACTTCCTATGAGTCATCACGCGAGGCGTGGAAGCCACTAACTTTGCCAGCTAAGGGAATCTAATGAGCGTCATAACCGTAAACGGCGGAAAGCCGCTTTCAGGTCGCGTGGATTTAAAAGGTGCCAAGAACCTTGTCACCAAGGCGATGGTTGCCGCTTTACTTGCAGATTCCCCAAGCGTTCTAAAAGATGTTCCAAAGATTAGCGACGTTGAAGTTGTTGCAAGACTTTTGGAACTGCACGGAGTTTCAATTAGCTTCAACGACGCTGGAGTTATGGAGCTTGACCCCAGAGGCGTCAAGCAAGCTCGCATGGTTGACATCGATGCTCATGCCGGGTCTTCTCGTATTCCTATCCTGTTTTGTGGTCCGCTACTGCACCAGTTAGGCGAGGCCTTCATTCCTGACCTTGGTGGTTGTCACATCGGCGGTCGCCCAGTTGATTTCCACTTGGATGTGCTTCGTAAGTTTGGAGCAGTTATCGAAAAGTCCCAAAACGGAACCAGGTTGAGCGCGCCGAACGGCTTGCATGGAGCCAAGCTGTCACTTCCGTACCCAAGCGTTGGTGCTACCGAGCAGGTGCTTCTAACTTCGGTTCGAGCTAAGGGTCTAACCGAGCTATCCGGTGCTGCCATTGAGCCAGAGATCATGGACCTGATTGCCATCTTGCAGAAGATGGGTGCGATTATCTCTGTCGACACGGATCGCACTATTCGAATTGAAGGTGTTGAGAGCCTGAATGGCTACACCCACCGCGCACTATTTGATCGCAACGAAGCGGCCTCTTGGGCAGCAGCAGCTTTGACTACCGGGGGAGATATCTTTGTTGGGGGAGCAAGGCAGATTGAAATGACAACTTTCCTGAACGTTTTCAGGAAAGTTGGCGGTGGCTTTGACATCGAAGACGATGGAATTCGTTTCTATCAGAAAGGTGAAGATCTTCACCCGGTAGTTATCGAAACCGATGTTCATCCAGGCTTTATGACTGACTGGCAGCAGCCGCTGGTAGTTGCACTTACCCAAGCCAAGGGTCTTTCGATTGTTCATGAGACTGTTTATGAGAACCGTTTTGGTTTTACGGATGCATTGGTAAAGATGGGTGCACAGATTCAGATTTACCGTGAGTGCCTTGGAGGTAACCCTTGCCGCTTCGGCCAGATGAACTTCTACCATTCGGCGGTTATCTCGGGTCCAAC
>JBIIQS010000128.1:0-2744 GCA_044341965.1 Rhodoluna sp. | reverse complement strand
TTTTTGCTTCTTCACCAAACATGATGCGAGCGAAGTGCTCCAGCGTCCCGCGAAGATCTGCCATGCTCAAACCCTTATCGATCGCCAAACCCTCGACCTGGTGAAACACCGGTGTGTGAGTAGCGTCAAGCTCGTCAGTTCTAAAGACTCTTCCAGGGCACAGCACAAAAATCGGTGGCTTGCGATCTAGCATCGATCGCACTTGCACCGGTGAAGTGTGGGTGCGAAGCACTAGCTTTTGATCCAGTGGCTCAACAAAGAATGTGTCCTGCATCGCGCGGGCTGGGTGATCGGCATCGAAATTCAAAGCGTCAAAATTGAACCACTCGCTCTCAAGCTCTGGGCCCTCGGCTATTTCCCAACCCATGCCAACAAAGACGGAGGATATCTTTTCTTGCAGCAAGCTAAGGGGATGTCTGGCGCCAAGGCGAGCTGGGCTTGCTAGGGCAGTTACATCTAAGAACTCCCCCGCTAACTGAAGCTTTTCTTCTTCTAGGGAAAGCGCGCTCTCGCGCTTTTCAAAAGCTTCGGCGATTTGGGCTCTGGCCGATCCAACTAGTTTTCCAGCTTCAGCCTTCTGATCAGCCGGCAATTTTCCTAGCCTGGCGCTAAGGCTTGCAAGGACTGAAGAGTCTCCAGAGACTGCGGCTCGGACCTTCTTCAGATCCGCCATGGAACTGGCTCCAGCTATTTGATCGAGGGCGTTTTTAGTGGCAGATTGAACCTCTGCCGCGGAAATTGCCTCTGAGCTTGCCATAAATAATAAGTGTAGCGATTAGCCATTCTGGGCAAAGGCTGACGCGTATAGGCAAACGCTGGCAGCTGTCGCAAGATTTAGTGACTCAGCAGCTCCATAAATAGGTACCTGAACCAAGGTGTCAGCAAGAGCTGCTACCTCTGGCTCTAGACCCCAAGCCTCGTTACCAAAAAGCCAAACGGTTGGCTTAGCCAAGGAACCTGAATCAACACCCGCAAGAGATGAGCCATTGATGTCGGCTGCCAATACCTGAAGCCCTGCTTGCTTGAGTGAAGCGATTGATTGCTCGATGTCTGCTTCAACAACAAAAGGAAGATGAAACATGGATCCGGTAGTTGATCTGACAACCTTTGGGTTATAGATGTCTACGCTTCCCTTACTGAATACAACCGTATCTGCGCCCGCAGCATCGGCTGCGCGCAAAACAGTTCCGGCGTTTCCTGGATCACGAATCTGCGCTAGAAAAGCAATCAACTTTGGCTTAGCAGCTAAGGCATCCTCAAGTGATACATGGAACTGCTGGCAAACAGCAACTACGCCTTGCGGAGTTGTGGTGTCACTTAGCGCCTTTAGGGCAGCATCCGAAACGATCGTCAAAGTAACTCGCGCTTGCTCGGCGCGCGAAATCAGGTCAGGGTATTTTTCTTGAAATGTTTCAGTCGCAAAAATTTTTTCAATCAACTTGGGTCTTTGAAGAGCTTCTTTCAGACCTTGTGGACCCTCAAGAAGAAAGAGCCCGGTTTCTAACCGGGACTCCTTCTTAGTAAGTTTTGCGACCCCTTTTATTTCCGCTGCCGAAGGGTCTTGAATCACTTCGGGCTAGCTCGCCTTTGGTGCTGAGGTGTCTTTTGGAAGCGCTGATTTTGCAGTTGCAACCAAAGAAGCGAAAGTCTTTGGTTCGTTTACTGCAAGGTCAGCCAGGATTCTCCGGTCAACTAGCACACCAGCAAGACCTAAGCCCTGGATAAAGCGGTTGTAAGTCATTCCGTTTGCACGAGATGCAGCGTTGATGCGCTGGATCCACAGTCTTCGGAAATCACCCTTGCGTGCTCTGCGGTCGTTGAATGCATAAACCAGCGAGTGCAGCATCTGCTGCTTCGCCATGCGGTAAAGCCTGGAACGCTGTCCGCGGTAACCCTTTGCGCGCTCTAATACAACGCGACGCTTCTTCAGCGAGTTGACTGCGCCTTTTACTCTTGCCATTTTCTAACTCCTAAAAATTAAGTCGGTTACTTTCCGAGCTGCTTCTTGATTGTCTTGAAGTCGGCAGCCGAAACTACCTGGTCAGCGTTCAAGCGACGCTTGCGTCTAGATGACATGTGCTCAAGGTTATGGCGCATGTTGATCTGCTGCTTCATTAGCTTGCCACTACCGGTAAAGCGAAAACGCTTCTTGGCACCCGAATGGGTCTTCTGTTTTGGCATTTACTTCTCTCCTGTTTTTATAGCAGCCTCAAGGGCTACTTCCTCGGTTGTTACCGCTTTGGCTTCGGCTTTTGCAGCCTTGTCCGCAGCCTTCTTTGCATCCGCCTTAGCTTCCGCCTTGTTTCTAAGTGGACCAATAACCATCACCATGTTTCGGCCGTCAATCGATGGTGTCGATTCAACTGCGCCAAACTCGGTAACTTCTTCCGCCAACTTCTGTAGCAACTTGATGCCCATCTCTGGTCGAGATTGCTCTCTTCCTCGGAACACGACCATCACCTTCACCTTGTCGCCGGCTTTCAGAAACTTCTCAATCTGAGCTTTCTTTGTGCCGTAATCATGACCGTCAATCTTCAAACCAAATCGAACTGTTTTTAGAACAGTGTTGACCTGGTTCTTGCGGGCTTCACGAATTTTTTGTGCGGCTTCATACTTGAACTTGCCAAAATCCATGAGCTTCGCGACTGGAGGGCTGGATTGCGGTGAGACCTCAACGAGGTCTAAGTCTGCTTGCTGCGCCATGCGCAGTGCATCCTCAATCTTTACAACGCCAACCTGCTCTC
>JBIIQS010000127.1:0-2755 GCA_044341965.1 Rhodoluna sp. | reverse complement strand
ACCCTGCTGTGGTTTTCTCGAGGAAGAAGTTCGTTGAAGGTCAAATTGGCAAGTTTGTTTATGGAGAAGGGGAGTATCTTCATGACATGTCACACGGTTTTAGTGAGGCTTACGCTGCAAATGGTGGGGATGACTGGAAGTCAACTGCCAGCTTCCCGCCAATGCTCTACTCAACTCACTCAGTGAGTGCAATTCTTTCCATAACAGGAGCGCATGCCACATCTGTTACCTGCATTGGCCTTCCCGACACAGCAAACGACGGAATCTTTGATGCCAACGTGAGTATGTGGAATAACAACCAGAGCAACCAGGTAGCGCTTTTTGAAACCAGTGATGGCGGAGTGCTAAGAATTGCCGAACTAAGACGTGTTGGCACTTCACCGCTGGAGCCAACGGTTCGGATGAGTATCTTTGGAACCGAAGGGTCTTTCGAGCAACAAGTTGGCTATGCCACATGGGCCACCAAAGAAAGCTTCGACATAGTCACTGATGAGGTCAGCACATTCTCAGATGTTGAGAATCCAAACTCACTCAAACCAGATTATGTTTCGCCAAATATGTGGGACGGCGGCTTTGCGAGAATCCATGACAGAAGCTCGCTTCCAAAAGAGTTTGTTGGTTTATCAAATGGGCACGGAGGTTCACACCAATTCATGGTTGATGATTTCGTCATGGACGCAGTGGGGCAGCGTAAAGCACCTATGAATGTCTATGACGCCGCTCGCTTCACCATGCCAGGAATCTTGGCTCATGAATCAGCTCAAATGGCAGGAAAGAAGTTAGAGATTCCTCGGATCTAGGAAACGTTTAGTTTCTCAGCAGCCCAGTAACTTCTAAGAGTTCTTTTTACTTGCTGCCTTAGCCTGCTTTTCCAGACGCTTTTCTTTTAGGTTCTTGGCAGGAGCCTTCTTGTTGTTCTTTTGTGGTTTTTGTTCTTTCTGAGCCATGATTTCCTCTTCTCGCTGGGCTTTCTGATCTAACGCAAATCTATCGGATTCTGTTTTTCCTCTGTCCGATATATATAACAATAACTACTGCTGAGATGTAAAGAGCCTGACTTACAGCTACGACCCTCTCCCAGACGCCCACATTTGTCGCATTGGGATCGGTCCAGCTGCTTAGGAACCACAGGGCCAGTGCCACTTGCAGCGCCGTGCCGATGATGGCTGCTGGGGGTTTGAGAATCCAAGGAGCGTCCTTCTGGGTCCGCATAGCGAACAGGTGCCAACCGGCTGATAAAACAAATGAGGCAATTGCAAAGACACGATGCCAGAAAGAGTACCCAATAAGAGGTGTGGGGAAAATCGTAAGTCCAAAGGTGCAAATCGCAGCTAGGAATAGAGCGACTCTTCCAGGAAAGGCAAAAGTTCTGGCGTAAATGGAGGCAATAAGAGTAAGCACTCCCCCAAGAATGAAGAAGCTAGACATCACAAGCTGAACCGGGGATTCGTTGGCGGCTAAATCGCTGATGGTCTGTCGGATCGGATCGTAGCCAACCCATAGAGCCCCAGCTATGGTCCACCCGAGCACAGACTGAATCGGACCTATGATTGCTGCAATAAAAGCTGGTCTTCCGATTGGTTTCATGTGGAGAGCATAGTCCTCAGTTGTGCGATAGTTGAGGCAACCGACAAGAAAGTAGATAGACATGGAATTCAAGGGCAAAACTGCAGTGATTACCGGAGCAAGTACTGGCATCGGCCTGGGTTATGCCTATGAGTTTGCAAAACGCGGTGCAAATCTTGTCCTTGTTGCGAGAAATTCTAAGGCTCTTGAAGCAGTTTCCACTGAGATTCATGCTGCCCACAATGTCCAGGTAGAAACTATTTCACTTGATCTTTCGAATCTAGATTCTGGACAGAAGTTGATTGAGATTCTTGAAAATAAGAAGCTGGGAATTGACATACTGGTAAACAATGCAGGCTTTGGAACCAATACTCGGGTTGCCAAGGAGGACCGCACCAAGGTTCAGCAAGAAATAATCCTAAATGTGGTCACTCTGGTGGATTTAACGGTAGCGTTACTGCCAGGAATGCTAGAGCGCAATCAAGGCGTGATTGTCAACATTGGAAGCACTGCCTCCTATCAACCCGTACCAGGCATGGCTGTTTACGCAGCAACAAAGGCATTCGTTCGTTCATTCACCGAAGCTTTGTGGGGTGAGCTGGATGGGACAAATGTAAAAGTATTAACCGTGAATCCAGGTGCCACAAAAACAGAATTCTTCGCCGTTTCTGGAGCGAAACCAGCAGGTCCAATGGCTCCAGTAAGTGAAGTTGTTGAGGCTACATTTAAGGCCTTAGATTCCATGGTTTCAAAACCCTCGATAATCGTGGGCGGAAGAAACAACGTGATGGCCAAGATGTCCAGATTTGCTCCAACAAAGGCAGTTCTGAAGATTGCTGGGAAGCTTTTTCTTCGAGACTAACCTGGCGCGCTTGCCCTACAATTCAAACGAGCATCAAGTTTTGAAGAATTCCCGCTAGTTCTCAATCAAAAAACCTCACTGATGCTATCGAGCCGTTTAGGTGGTGGAAAATGTCAGAAATAGAGCTATCGCTGGCTGAAGCCGCCGAAAAAGGAAATGTTAAGGTCCTAACTTCCATCTTGGAACTGATGGCTCCTCATGAAATTGCTGAGGAGCTCAACCGACTCGATTCCGTCGAGAGCACTTTAGTATGGCGACTACTTCCAAAAGACGAAGCACTAGAGGTATTTGAGGAACTCGATACTTCAAATCAGCAGCAGATTCTCT
>JBIIQS010000126.1:0-2772 GCA_044341965.1 Rhodoluna sp. | reverse complement strand
TGCTCAAAGTGCTGCCGGAAAACTTTCCGGAGGAAACCAGCAAAAGGTTGTTTTGGCCAGGGAGCTTTCTCGGGAAGTGGAGTTGTTAGTTGTTTCTCAGCCAACTCGTGGTGTCGATGTTGGCTCTGTGGAATTCATTCACGAACGCTTGGTTGAAGAAAGAAACAGCGGTAAAGCAGTACTTCTTATCTCCACGGAACTGGATGAAGTGTTGGCACTCGCCGATCGAATTGCCGTGATGTATCGAGGCAAAATTGTGGGGATTGTCGATGCCAATACCGATAGAGCAAAGCTTGGTCAGATGATGGCGGGTGTAGCGGCATGAGTGAGACTTCAAGAAAAGAACCAATCAACTGGAACGCAGCACTGAAGGAAATCCTCTCCGGTGGAATAACACGTACGGTTATGTCTGTAATTCTGGGCTTTGCCGTTGGTGCGTTTTTTATGATTATTTCTAACAAAGAATTTCTACAGAGCGTGGGCTATTTCTTTGCAGACCCATTAGCTAGCTTGCGCGCAGCAGGGGATGTTGTTGGCGCAGGTTACGGGGCGTTGTTTAAGGGTTCAATTTACAACGCCAGCGCTGCAACTTTTGACGGTGCAATTAGACCGCTAACCGAAACTCTAAGGCTCGCAGGCCCACTGATCGCTGCCGGACTTGGTATTGCCCTTGGTTTCCGAGTGGGACTATTCAACATTGGTGGTACCGGTCAGCTTGTCTCCGGTCTAATTTGGGCAACCTTTGTTGCTACACGAATAGAACTTCCACCAGTTATTCACTTTGTGGTCGCAATAGTTGCCGCAATAATTGGCTCTGCGATAGTGGGTGCTTTTGTGGGTTTCCTTAGAGCGCGGACAGGGGCTAATGAAGTAATCACCACGATTATGTTGAATTATATAATTATTAGCTTCTTCAACTTTTTACTTTTGGATAACAACTTGCTGCAAGGAGCTACAGCAGGTGGCCACACTAAGTCCGATCCTGCTTTCGAAACCGCCAAACTACCAGGACTACTCGGTGAGAATTTTGCTCTCAACCTAGGATTTGTATTGTCAATTGCGGCCGTAGTTGTCTACTGGTGGCTCATGGAGAGATCAACAATTGGATTTAGGCTTCGAGCAGTTGGCTTCAATGCATCGGCTGCAAAAACCGCAGGCATCAACGTCGAGGGAACCTACATTCTTGCCCTGGGTCTATCGGCCGCGTTTGTTGGAATAGCCGCCGCCAATCAAGCTTTATCTTCAACCGGTGGAGTCACACCAACTACCCACGCTGGTATTGGTTTTGATGCCATAACCGTTGCGCTTCTTGGAGGATCAACAGCATCGGGTGTGTTACTGGCCGGGCTATTGTTCGGTGCCTTCAAAGCTGGTTCATCGGCTATTCAGATCGAAGGAATTTCTCCTGACGTGCTCGGCATCGTTCAGGGTGCGATTGTTTTGTTCATTGCTGCCCCACCATTGATTAGGGCAATCTTCCGTCTTCCGCCTCCGCAGACCACGACGATGCTGAGCGCCTTACGATCTAAGTTTTTTAGTCGAGGAGGAAAATAATGGCCACTGAGACTAAAAAGGAAGTTCGCGAGTCCTGGAAGACACCAACTGTCATGGGCTCTATAGCCGCAGTAATTTTGGTTTTCTTTGGAATCCTTGGTAAGCCTGAAATTGTCTCATTTGAACTAACTGGAGTACGGGAAGCGATCCAGCTTCCTTACCTCGACATTCCTTCCAGTGTCTTGGGAACTGTGGCGGGGCTAATCTTGCTCGCCATTACTGGATTTGTAGCCTGGCAGGTTAGTCGAAACGTGCGAGCATCAATTTGGTTCTCAATGCTCTTTGGCGCTATAGCGCTGGTGGCACTTCTGGGCTGGCTTGCCGCAGGCTCTGTGGTTCCAGTCGCATTCATATTGGGATCAGCCTTGGTATTGGCTGTCCCGATCATGCTTGGAGCAATGGCCGGAGTAATGAGCGAGCGAGTCGGAGTTGTGAACATTGCAATTGAAGGTCAGCTGCTAACTGGTGCTTTTGTTGCATCCGTGGTCAGCACACTCACTGGGAATCAAATCATCGGCATTGTCTCCGCTATGGTCACTGCAGCGCTATTTTCAGCAGTTCTGGCCGTCTTTGCAGTGCGCTTTTTGGCTCAGCAAATCATTGTCGGTGTTGTTCTAAACGTTCTGGCGATTGGAATAACAAACTTCCTTTACCAGCAGTGGGTTACTGAGGATGAGTCCGCGACCAACAGCCCAGGAACTCTTCCGATTATTCACGTTCCGTTCCTTGGAGATATCCCAATTATCGGACCAGTCCTATTTCAAAACAGAATCACTGTTTTTCTTGCGATTGGAATTGTGATTGTTTTGTGGTTTGTGCTTTTCAAAACCAAATTGGGTCTTCGCGCCAGAGCAGTGGGAGAGAACCCTTTAGCTGCAGACACAGTTGGCATTAACGTCTCTCGAACAAGATTTTGGTGGGTGACACTTGGCGGACTTTTGGCTGGTCTCGGAGGGGCAGCTCTAACAGTCGGTAGCTCAGGATCATTCGGGCGTGAAATGTCTGGCGGATTAGGATTTATAGCTTTGGCTGTTGTTATCTTGGGACGTTGGCACCCAGGATATGCAACCGCAGCAGCGCTCCTATTTGGGTTCTCAATTATTTTGAGAATCTGGGCTAACCAAGTTAGCCCAGGAATTCCTACTAACTTCATCACCATGGTCCCGTATCTTGTGACAATAATTGCCGTAGTTGGATTCGTTGGTCGATCTAGACCGC
>JBIIQS010000009.1:0-10117 GCA_044341965.1 Rhodoluna sp. | reverse complement strand
CACCAGAAGCAAACGTTATTGGCTCTGCGGTGTTTATCTTCGCAATAGCGCTGGTGCTGGTATTCCAGCTCGGTGGCGCAATAAATCGCAAGAGAATTGCAAAACTAGCCAAATAGGGCTCTAACAGTTTCCCTGAAGTGCAGGGTGTGACGGTTTACATCTTCGAGAGTTGTTTCTGGTGAAATCAAAGCCATGTTATGAAATGGCGTCATTAGCACTCCGCGGTTGATGGCGTGAAGTTGAAGGTACTGCTGCAGTGCGAAATCATCGGCATCTGCTGCTTCTTTACCTGTTTTTGGGGCGGTTGATCTAAAGCTGTATTCGGCTCGGCAGCCAAGTTGGCTAACCTGCCATGGAACATTAAATTCATCGATAACTTCTTGGACTGCTCTGGTCCATTCGATGGAGATTTTCTCCATTTTTTCGAAAGCTTCTTCAGTTAGTACCTCGGTAAGGGTTGCTCGGATAGCAGCCATAGACAGCGCGTTACCTGCGAGGGTTCCTCCCACACCACCTATGTCAACATGCTCAAGGTGAACACTTTCTGCGACGCGCTCAGCTAGGGCTGTGCTCATGCCAAAGGCCCCAGCAGGAATTCCAGCACCTATTGTTTTTCCAAGGATGACTGCGTCTGGTCGAAGGTTGCGTCTTCTAGTCATACCTCCAACGCCCTCGGAGAGAGTATGTGTCTCATCGTGGATCAATATCACGTCGTACTTCGTAGCGAGCTCTCTTAGTGCTTCAAGATAACCAGGCTCTGGCAGAACGATTCCAATATTGGTCATCGCTGGTTCAATAAGTGCTGCTGCAATCTCACCAGAAGAAAAAGCTCTCTCAGCGGCTGCTAAGTCATTGAATGGCACGACCCAAGTGGTGTCGCCTAGATCAACGGGAGCACCGATGTTATTAGAGCGGCTAATGGTGTTACCTTGCTCGTCTAGGTTCGCAAAGGTTTCATCCACGGTACCGTGGTAGCAATAGTCATGAATCATAATTTTTTTGCGCCCAGTAACGTGCCTGGCGTAGCGAATGATGTGACGATTGGCATCGGTTGCGGTAAGAGTGAATTGCCATTTTTCTAAACCAAATCGATCGGCAAGAGTCTGTGCGGCAACTGCGGCATCGTCGGTAGGCAACATGAACGTTATGCCCTTATCGAGCTGCTTCTTTATTGCGGCAACCGATGCATCGGGGGAGTGACCCACCATGGCTCCGGTGTCACCGAGGCAAAAGTCAACGTAGTCATTGCCATCTACATCGGTGAAATGAGCTCCTTTGGCACTAGCCACATAAACCGGATATGGTCCTGGCCACTTTTTCATCCAGGACATAGGAACCCCATTCATCATGGGCCCTGCTGCCTTTTCGTGAAGCTTTTTGGACTCGGGATGAGTTTTCACAAAAAGTTCTAGCTCGTTGGAAAATAGCTGTTCTAGGCGCGTTTGATCGTAAAAAGAACTCATGAGTAATTCCCAATTAAAGGGAGGCGATGCCAGCTTCGACGATGTCCAGTGCTTGGTTCAGCAGGGCATCGGATATAGCTAGCGGAGGAAGGAACCTGATTACGTTTCCGTGGGTTCCAGCGCTCAGAATGACCACACCGTGGCTGTGTGCGTATTTAGAAACGGCCTCAACAGCTTTGGAGTTTGGATTCATAGTTCCAGGCTCAATGAATTCAATAGCCTGCATTGCTCCACGGCCACGTACATCACCGATTACTGGGTACTTAGCCTTCATCTGAGCAAGTCGAGCCGAAAGAATTTTTTCGATTCGCTCAGCTTCCTCGAGTACTCCGCCAGCTTCTAGTTGGTTTAAAACTGCAACCGCTGCAGCTGCCGCAACTGGGTTTCCACCATAGGTGCCACCGAGGCCTCCCGGGTGAGATGCATCCATAATTTCTGCTCGGCCGGTTACTGCCGAAATCGGCATACCGCCTGCAATACCTTTGGCGATGATCACTAGATCAGGCTCAAAGCCTTCTTCCCATTCGCTGGCAAACCATTTTCCAGTTCTTGCGATACCGGATTGAACCTCATCGGCCACCATGACAATTCCATTTTTGGCTGCCCAGTCAGCAATGGTTTTCAAAAACCCCGGAGCTGGAACAATAAATCCACCTTCACCCTGAACTGGTTCGATGATTACAGCTGCCAAGCTTTCGGCTCCAACGCGCTTTTCCATATAGGTAATTGCGCGACGAGCGGCTTCTTCACCGGTCATGCCTTGTGGGTCACGGAATGGGTAAGACATTGGAACGTGATGCACTCCAGGAGCAAACGGACCAAAGCCGTTGTTATAAGGATGTGCTTTGAAGTTCATTGCCATGGTTAGGTTCGTGCGTCCGTGGTAACCGTGATCGAAGACAGCTATTTCGCCTCGGCCGGTGTATTTGCGAGCAATCTTCACAGCGTTTTCAACCGCTTCGGCGCCGGAGTTGAACAAGGCGGAGCGCTTTTCAAACTTGCCAGGGGTTCTGCGGTTCAGAATTTCACAGACCTGAAGGTAAGGAAGGTATGGGGTTACGGTGAAAAGAGAGTGGGTGAGTTTTTGAACCTGCTCCATGACAGCGTCAACTACTTGTTTGTTGGTGTGACCTATGGTTACAACACCAATTCCACTTCCAAGGTCAATTAGTTGATTTCCATCCACATCAACCAAAACAGCTCCGTGAGCTCTTTCGATGTATACCGGCAACATGGTGCCAACGCCGTGGCTAACTTCCTGTTGCTTTATCTTGTGAAATTCCAGGGACTTTGGCCCTGGAATAGCGGTAACTAATTTGAGTTCTTGGGTGATTTCCATGGTGCTCTAATTCTATGCCAGCCCTATTGATAGCCCCAGCATGCCATTATTGATAAATGCGCCACGTCATAATCCTTGGATCTACTGGGTCAATTGGCACTCAAGCCATTGAGGTAATCAACAAAAACCCTGACAAATTCAAAATTGTCGGCTTGGCCGCGGGGTCCAATGCCAAGGACCTAGAAGCACAGCGAGATCATTTCAGACTTTCTTCCTCCCAGGCAGTTCTGGGCGCAGAAGCTGCCACAAAGCTGGTTTCAGAAACTGGGGCTGATGTTGTTCTAAACGGCATCACGGGATCAATTGGTTTAGCTCCAACCCTTGCAGCCCTTCGAACCGGAAAAACTCTCGCCCTGGCCAACAAAGAGTCGCTGATTGTTGGAGGACAGTTAGTCAAAGATTTAGCTAAACCCGGTCAGATTGTTCCGGTTGATTCAGAGCATTCGGCAATTGCCCAGTGTCTTCGCGCAGGATCTTTTGCCGAAGTCAAAAAACTAATTCTGACCGCATCTGGTGGACCCTTTAGGGGTTTTACTAAGCAGCAGCTGCAAGCTGTCACCCCCGCGCAAGCTCTTGCACACCCAACATGGGTAATGGGTCAAGTGGTAACTACAAACTCCGCATCAATGGTGAACAAGGGTTTAGAAATCATCGAAGCTCACTTGCTGTTTGATATTCCTTTTGAGCGCATCGAGGTGACCGTCCACCCCCAGTCTGTTATTCACTCCATGGTGGAGTTTGTTGACGGTTCGGTTATTGCTCAGGCCTCACCGCCGGATATGAAACTTCCGATTGCACTCGGACTTAGTTGGCCAGAACGTATTGCAGAAGTTTCTTCACCTGTTGACTGGAGCAAGTCTCACAGCTGGCAATTTGATCCGCTAGATGAGAATGTCTTTAGTGCGGTAAGGCTTGCAAGGCAAGTTGGAAAGCTCGGCAAGAGCTACCCGGCTGTTTACAACGCCAGCAACGAGCAGGCGGTAGCAGCTTTTCATGCTGGGCTGATTTCGTTTGATCAAATAACCGAACTGATTAAAAGAGCGGTTGATGCCCACGAACCTGAATCGCAGTTGAGTTTAGAAAGCGTCTTGGCAGCTGAGAAGTGGGCAAGAGATCGAACCGATGCTCAGATTGCTAAGGCCTGTTAGTTTCCTCAGAATGTGAATAGTCCAGCAGGCTTGGTCGGTGGCGTGAAGTAGATTGATGTTGTGAGCGAAACTCTTTGGTACTTAGCTGGAATCATTTTCATCATCATCGGCATTGCTTTTTCGATTGGACTGCATGAGCTCGGTCATTTGATTCCCGCCAAAGCCTTTGGGGTAAAGGTAACCAAGTACATGATTGGTTTTGGCCCGACGCTGTTTTCCAGGAAAAAAGGCGAGACCGAATACGGGGTAAAGGCCCTTCCACTTGGCGGATACATAGCGATGCTGGGAATGTACCCACCGGCAAAAAAAGCAGAGACTAAAACGGGATTCTTTCCAGACATGATTGCCCAAGCAAGGCTTGCTCACTCCGAAGAAGAAACCCCTAAGGATAAAAACCGAAAATTTTACCAGCTGCCAGTTGGCAAGCGCATGATCATCATGCTCGGCGGACCGTTTATGAACTTGGTTCTTGGGGTTTTACTCACAGTTGTTTCTTTGTCGGGCTTTGGTGTATTTCAATCTTCACTAAAAATAGACGCGGTTTCGGTTTGCTTGGACTCCACGCAAACTAGCTGCTCGGTGTCCAAGCAAACCCCAGCACACCTAGCTGGGCTAAAGGCGGGCGATGAAATTGTCTCGATTGATGGAAAGCCGGCAGAGGATTGGGTCCAGATCAGGAATATACTCACCGAGACCCCAACTGTTGAGCTCGAAGTTAAAAGAGCTGGTGAATTAGTCTCGGTGACTGTTAGTGCTGTAATTCAACAGCGACCACAGTTTGATAACCTCGGCACACCAATTCTTGATGACAATGGAGAAGTGCTAACTGCTCCGCAGCCATTTCTTGGAGTGTTTCTGATCCCTGAGAGAATTCCAGTTTCAATTGGAGCTTCTTTAGAAGCATCAGGAAACATGATGATGCAAATTGGGCAGCTGATTTTGCAACTTCCTCAGAAGATCTTTGATGTTACTGCTTCCACACTCGGTTACGGTGAGCGCGATCCAAATGGACCAATTTCGATTGTCGGAATTGGAGCAATAGCTGGTGAAGTTGCCGCCTCCGAGCAAAACGAGTTTTCAGACAAGCTTGCAACCGGCATTTCAATTCTTGGCTCTCTAAACTTTGCCCTTTTTGTTTTCAACATGTTGCCACTTCTTCCCCTAGATGGCGGTCACGTAGCCGGGGGAGTTTACGAGAGCATAAAGCGCCGCGCTTATAAAGTCTTGGGCAAGAAAGATCCAGGCCCTGCGGACACTGCTTTATTGATGCCACTTACCTGGGTGGTGTTTATTGCATTGATGGCTGTATCGCTATTGTTGATTACCGCAGACCTAATCAACCCAATATCCATGTTCGGCTAGGGCTATTTCAGTAATCCCAGTTTGCTTGCGTATGCTTAAAGGGCAAAGAAACTTCATTCGAGGAGCAATGTGCCAGCTGTAAATCTAGGGCTACCAAAGCCACCGCCACCTGTACTTACTCCTAGGCGTAAAACCAGGCAAATCATGGTTGGCAAAGTGCAGGTTGGAAGTGAGGCTCCGATCTCAGTGCAGTCCATGACGACCACCCCAACTACTGACATCAATGGAACCTTGCAGCAGATTGCTGAGCTAACTGCCTCTGGTTGTGACATTGTTCGAGTTGCCTGCCCATCACAAGATGACGCTGATGTGCTACATATCATCGCGAAAAAATCTCAGATTCCGGTGATTGCTGATATTCACTTCCAGTCAAAATATGTATTTCAAGCTATTGACGCAGGTTGCGGTGCGGTTCGAGTGAACCCAGGAAACATCAGACAATTTGATAACCAAATTGGTCCAATTGCCAAAGCTGCCAAGGACGCGGGAGTGTCAATTCGAATCGGTGTTAATGCCGGCTCGCTAGATCCAAGACTTTTAGAAAAGTATGGCAAAGCAACCCCGGAAGCTTTGGTTGAGTCTGCCGTTTGGGAAGCAAGCTTATTTGAAGAGCACGACTTTCATGACTTCAAGATTTCCGTAAAGCACAATGACCCCGTTGTTATGGTTCGCGCTTACGAATTGCTAGCTGAACGAGGAGACTGGCCACTTCACCTTGGAGTTACAGAAGCGGGGCCTTCCTTCCAGGGAACTATAAAGTCATCGGTGGCTTTCGGTGCACTTCTTTCCAAGGGCATCGGTGACACAATTAGGGTTTCACTTTCTGCTCCACCGGCCGAGGAAATCAAAGTCGGCTCTCAGATTTTGGAATCACTGAATCTCAGGCCACGCAAGCTAGAAATTGTTAGCTGCCCAAGCTGTGGTCGCGCTCAGGTTGATGTTTACAAACTTGCTAACGACGTAACTGCTGGGCTTGAGAAGTTAACCGTTCCTCTTCGAGTTGCAGTTATGGGTTGCGTGGTGAATGGCCCGGGTGAAGCACGAGAGGCAGATCTTGGTGTTGCTTCCGGTAATGGCAAGGGCCAGATATTCGTAAAGGGTGAAGTTATCAAAACTGTGCCTGAGTCCGAGATTGTCGCGACCTTGATTGAGGAAGCTAACCGCTTGGCGGCTGAGATGGATCCAGCACTAGTTGGCTCACCGCAGGTTTTAGTCAAAGACAAGTAGCCTCGTGGCGGTAACATTGAGCCCATGCCTATCCGCCTAAGCCAACTCTTCCTTCGCACCTTGCGAGAAGACCCTTCTGACGCTGATGTTCAAGGTCACAGACTTTTGCTTCGAGCAGGTTACATAAGACGCGCAGCTCCAGGAATTTACACCTGGCTTCCGCTAGGACTTATGGTCAAGGCCAAAATCGAAAAGATTATCCGCGAGGAAATGGCTGCAGCGGGTTCGCAGGAAGTGTTTTTTCCAGCTCTTTTGCCAAGAGAGCCATATGAAGTAACCGGTCGCTGGAGCGAATACGGCGATAACTTATTCAGGCTTCAAGACCGCAAAAAAGCTGATTATCTGTTGGCTCCAACGCACGAGGAAGTATTCACCCTGTTGGTGAAAGATCTTTACTCGAGCTATAAGGACCTGCCGCTTTGTTTGTATCAAATACAAAACAAATATCGCGACGAGGCGAGGCCACGTGCTGGATTGTTGCGCGGTCGCGAATTTGTTATGAAGGATGCTTATAGCTTCGATGTGAACGACGAAGGATTAGAAGTTGCCTATCAAGCGCAGCGCGCAGCCTACGAGCGAATCTTCACCAGGCTAGGTGTTGAGTACGTGATCGTAAAAGCAGACGCCGGAGCAATGGGCGGATCAAAATCTGAGGAGTTCCTATCGCCTTCACCAATCGGGGAAGACACTTTTGTTAGATCTGCTGGCGGTTACGCGGCAAACGTAGAAGCGGTCACGAGCGTTGCGCCAGCAGAAATTGATTTTTCTACCGCACCAGCAGCTGAGGTACACGATTCACCAAATACGCCAACAATTAAAACTCTCGTTGAGTTAGCAAACTCCAAGGTAAAAAAGTATGATGGCTCAAGTTGGAGCGCTGCTGACACTTTGAAAAATGTTGTGCTCTCTGTCGCCTCGGCCGAAGGCAAAACAGAGATTGTGATTGTCGGTATTCCTGGAGATCGTGAAGTTGACCAAAAACGAGCTGAAGCATTTTTTGGAACTGACCAGGTAGCTCAAGCTACCGAAGAAGAATTTGCCAAGCACAAAGTTCTAGTCAAGGGATACATTGGCCCAACAAAAGCGGGAGCACAGTTTCTTGGCGCAAAAACTGCATCTGGCATCAAGTATCTAGTTGACCCGAGGGTAGTCAAAGGAAGCTCCTGGGTAACTGGAGCTAACGAAAACGAGAAACACGTTTTTGGTTTGGTTATGGGTCGCGACTTCTCTGCCGACGGCGTTGCAGATATCGCGGAGGTTCGTGCGGGGGACATGGCCCCCGATGGTTCTGGGGAGCTGGAGCTTGCAAGAGGTATTGAAATCGGTCACGTCTTCCAGCTGGGTAGAAAATACGCCGAGGCACTTGACCTAAAAGTATTGGACGAAAACGGCAAGCTTGTGACTGTCACGATGGGCTCCTATGGAATTGGAGTGACCCGTTTGGTTGCAGTTTTGGCCGAAGCCAATAACGATGACAAGGGCCTTATTTGGCCGGAATCTGTAAGTCCTGCTGATGTGCACGTGGTTGCAGCCGGTAAGGACGATGCAGTTTATGAAGCAGCGGAGAAACTGGCTGCTGAAATCGAGAGTACCGGCAAGACAGTTTTGTTGGATGATCGAGCCAAGGTGTCTCCTGGAGTTAAGTTTTCGGACGCTGAGTTGATCGGAATTCCAACCGTGGTGATCGTTGGTAAGGGTCTTGAAACTGGCGAAGTTGAGCTATGGAATAGAAGGACTGGGGAAAGAGCGGCTATCAAGCTAGACTCTGTTTTGTCTGCAGTCAAATAAGAACTTTTGGAGGTGTTGCAAGTGGACATCGACCTAAGTGTTCTAAAAAACATTGAGCGCGAGAATGAGATTCCTTTCAAGGAGCTCGTTGAGATCATCGAAGCCGCAGTGCTAGCCGCCTACCACCGCAACATCGGTAACACCAATAAAGCTCGCGCCCAACTGGATCAACAAACTGGCCACGTTCTGATCTTCACTGCCGTGCTCGATGAAGAAGGTAACCAGACTGGAGAAACCGAAGCCACGCCTGATAACTTTGGTCGAATTGCTGCGGGTGCTGCCAAGCAGGTTATTGCCACCAGGTTACGGGAGATCAACGACGAAGGCGTCTTTGGTGAGTTCAAGGGTAAAGACGGAGACATAGTTTCCGGAACTATCCAGCAAGGGCAGCGCCAATACATGGTCTATGTTGACCTTGGCTCGATCGAGGCCATCATGCCCCCCGAAGAGCAAGTTCCGGGTGAAGACTACGCCCACGGCAAGCGAATTCGCGTTTACGTGACCAATGTTTCCAAGGGCACAAAAGGCCCCCAGGTTACTGTCTCTAGAACCCATCCAGGTTTAGTTAGAAAACTCTTCGCACTTGAGGTCCCAGAAATTGCTGAGGGCGTAGTTGAGATTGTTTCTGTTGCCAGAGAAGCAGGACATCGCACCAAGATTGCGGTTCGAGCCAAAGACCCCGCCATTAACGCCAAGGGAGCGTGCATTGGAGAACTTGGCCAGAGGGTAAGAGCAGTCCAGGCTGAGCTGAACGATGAAAAGATTGACATCGTGGACTATTCCGAGGATTTGACGGAGTTTGTCACCCAGGCTTTGTCCCCAGCCAAGGCATCGAGTGCTTATATAATCAACGCCGAAGAGCGCCAAGTGCGGGTTTTGGTGCCTGATTTCCAGCTCTCGCTCGCGATCGGTAAAGAGGGTCAAAATGCCCGCTTGGCTGCCAAGTTGACCGGGGCCAAGATTGACATTCAGCCCGACAGTATTCTCGAAGGCGACTAGAGCGCTTTGGCCCTTTGGCGCTAGAATAGGGAAATAATCAAGTTGGCCCAACATGGCAAACTTTATGGTTCATAAAGAAAAAACGAGAACAGGTAGAAAAGATGTTGGCAAATAAATGAGTAGCTCGAAATGAGTATCCAACAGCTTTAATGGCCTGCCCTGTTTGGGAAGGCCCAGACAGGAGAAGTAAGTGGCGCTACCACGTGTTTACGACGTAGCTAAAGAACTTGGCATAGATACCAAGGTGGCTTTGGCGAAATTAGAAGAACTTGGCGAATACGTCAAATCTGGTTCTTCAACAATCGCACCCCCAGTAGCTAAGAAGCTGCGCGCAGCGTTTCCTGACGCCAAGCCTCAAGAGAAAAAAGTTGCCAAACCCAAGGCAGCCCCTAAAGCAAAAGCTGATGCTCCAGTTGCAGAAGAAGAGACCGTTGTTCCTGATGAGACTGAAAAAAAAGTAAAGCCAAAAACATCTCGTCTTGCACCTAGCTCGATTACAGATGCTCCGAAAGAGCCAAAAGTTTCTCCAACTACACCGGGTATTCCAAGACCTGGCAACAACCCGTTTGCATCCAGTCAGGGAATGGGAATTCCTCGCCCGATGGCAAGACCTGGAAACAATCCATTCAATGCCGCGCAAGGCATGGCACGACCTGGCACACCAAGACCGGGTTCACCTAGACCTGGATCAAGACCTGAAGGCGGAGAATTTAGACCAGGTGGTTCAAGACCAGCCGGTGCCGGAGGAACACGTCCCGGATTTGGATCAGCGAAACCAGGATTGGGTGGCG
>JBIIQS010000125.1:0-2784 GCA_044341965.1 Rhodoluna sp. | reverse complement strand
GATTACTCCTATAGGCCTTGGTCTAATCTATAGAGTACGAGCTTTTCTTTCAGCCCAAATCAATCTCACACAAGGTGGCCATTTTGCGTCTAGAGCTAGCCAAGCTCCGTGGCTTTGTGAACCCAGCAGACATCTTTATCTCCATCCATAAAGATGACCCAAACACCTTCTGGCTGGATAGGTCAACCCACCCAGAGGAACCAGTTTCTGTCATCGGCTCCGCCGGTTCAACACTTGATCTTGGCAACAATCCGCTGGAAGCTATCTCTAACCATTTGGCCAAAATCAAGCAATCTATCGATAGCTTTCCCCAAGATCAGATTCCATTTAGCTTTAGGCCAGGGCTAGTTGGCTACCTGGGCTACGAGATGCTCAAAGGCGCTCGCGAAATTACCTCTGGCAAAAAAGCTGAGCTCATGATTATTGATAGGGCCATGGTGTTTGATCACCGGGACCGCCACATGTATTTCATCGGGCTATTCGAAACCCAAGCCGAATTTCAAAACTGGCACCGTGCAGCCCTACTTCGATTGACCTTGGTGGGAGGGGAGTTCGGTTCTTACATGCAGCGAACTAAAGAGCCAAAGATTATTTCCAGCAAGCTTCGTCATTCACCGGATAAGTATCTGGAGCTAATAGAAAAGTGCAAGCAGCACATCGCCTCGGGGGATGTGTATCAGCTTTGTTTGACGAATCAGATTCTTATTGAGCACGACGCAGACCCGCTAAAGACATTCCTGACTCTCAGGCAGCAAAACCCAGCACCTTACGGAAGCTACATCAAGACAGGAAACCGTGAAATAGTCAGCTCCTCACCTGAGCAATTTCTAAGAGTTACAGCTGAAGGCAAAATATCTAGCAAGCCAATCAAGGGAACTCGTCCAAGGTCGCAAGTTCCTGTTGAAGACGAGCTGCTTGCGAAAGAGCTTAGAGAAAATCAAAAAGAGCAAGCCGAGAACCTAATGATTGTTGACCTAATGCGAAATGATCTTGGAAGAATTTGCGAACCAGGGTCAGTCACCGTTGAAAAGCTCTTTGACGTTGAATCATATGCAACAGTTCATCAGCTAGTCAGCACTGTTACTGGAACGCTTCTTGAAAATCAAAATGCCGTGTCAGCACTGGACGCTTGCTTTCCTGCGGGGTCAATGACGGGAGCTCCGAAAATCAGAGCGATTGAGATTCTGGAAGATTTAGAAGCGGGCCCACGCGGGGTTTACTCGGGAGCGATTGGATATCTAGGTTTTGATGGTTCGGCTGATCTAGGGATGACCATCAGGACGTTGGTGTTTGAGGGAAATGTTGCCAGTCTGGGGGTTGGCGGTGGAATCACAATTGATTCCAATCCAGAGCAGGAACTTCAAGAAACTATGCTCAAAGCAGAGGCACTTCTTAGAACCCTGGGAGGCACAACTTGGAATCGCTAGCAATGGTTGTCACCATTATTTTCTTAGGTCTAATCGCGATAGGCCTTGTTGGACCTCTACTGGCGATACTGTTTCGAAGAAATAAGATCGGCAAGTACTGGGTAGTTGGTTTCCTCGTCTTGCTCGGAGGGTTAACTTTATTGGCTTGGGCTGGAAGTCCAGCGCTTGGTGCAATACCTCTTTTTGCTTTAGGAATCACGGGGGCTATTGCCTTTTGGCCCAAAGCAAACAAGTAATTCTTTGCTTGGCTCTTGGTAGCCTTTACTAGCAAGTTCGTAAATCAGCAGGAGATTTCAAGTGTCCACCGAGTCAGAGCAGTATGACGCTAATGCGTTAGCTAAGAAGTGGCTGCCTGTTTGGGATGAGCTAAAGCCCTTTGATTCCGGGAAGCCCGACGACAAAAGACCTAAGAAGTATGTTCTGGACATGTTCCCCTATCCTTCTGGCGATCTTCACATGGGCCACGCTGAGGCCTATGCACTTGGTGATGTTATCGCGAGGTACTGGATTCAGCAGGGCTATAACGTAATGCACCCAATCGGCTGGGACTCATTTGGTCTCCCGGCTGAGAATGCCGCCATCAAGCGCGGCTTAGACCCTCGGGGTTGGACCTACGACAACATCGCTCAGCAAAAAGCTTCCATGAGACGCTACGCCTGCAGTTTTGACTGGGACCGGGTTCTCATTACTTCAGATCCTGAGTATTACAAGTGGAATCAGTGGCTGTTTCTAGAGTTTTACAAAAAAGGCTTGGCCTACCGCAAAAACTCCAATGTGAACTGGTGCCCGTCTTGTCAGACAGTTCTTGCTAACGAGCAGGTTGTTCAAGGGCTGTGTGAGCGGTGTGACACTGCCGTTACAAAGAAAGCTCTGACCCAGTGGTATTTCAAAGTTACTGACTATGCCGACCGGTTGCTTGACGATCTAGACACGCTTGAGGGTGCCTGGCCACAGAAAGTTCTTTCGATGCAGCGCAACTGGATCGGAAGATCTTATGGAGCGGTAGTCAAGTTTGAAATCGAAGGCCGATCCGAACCCATCGAGGTTTACACCACAAGACCAGACACTTTATTTGGTGCAACTTTTATGGTTGTGGCCGCTGATTCAGATTTGGCAGGAGAACTTGCGGCAGGCTCGAGCCCAGAGGTTCGCATGAAGTACCAAGACTTTCTGGAAGCAACCAAGAAAAGTAACGACATTGAAAGATTGGCAACTGACCGACCTAAAAATGGTGTTGATCTTGGCAGGTTTGCAATCAATCCCGTCAACGGTGAGCGAATTCCAATTTGGTTAGCGGATTATGTGCTGGCTGACTATGGAACAGGTGCCATCATGGCTGTTCCAGCTCACGACCAGC
>JBIIQS010000008.1:0-10135 GCA_044341965.1 Rhodoluna sp. | reverse complement strand
AAAGAGGAGGGACCATGGAAGGTCCAGAAATTAAATCAGCCGAAGCAGTAATTGACAACGGCAAGTACGGAAAGCGAACCATTCGCTTTGAAGCTGGAAGACTGGCGCAACAGGCGCAAGGTTCAGCAGCCATCTATCTAGACGGCGAAACCATGCTCTTTTCGGCAACTAGCGCAAGCAAGCAGCCAAAGGATCAGTTCGACTTCTTCCCACTAACTATCGACGTTGAGGAAAGAATGTATGCCGCGGGACGCATCCCGGGGTCTTTCTTCCGTCGCGAGGGACGTCCATCAACCGAGGCTATTTTGGCATGTCGACTAATCGACCGCCCACTTCGCCCATCGTTTGTTGATGGCCTAAGAAATGAAATTCAGGTTGTTGTGACAGTAATGTCCATCGAGCCAGACGAGCTTTACGACGTATTGGCTATCAACGCAGCTTCTATGTCAACCCAGATTGCTGGATTGCCTTTTTCTGGTCCAATTGGTGGAGTGCGAGTAGCACTTATTGATGGCCAGTGGGTTGCATTCCCGAAGCACTCTCAGCTGGACCGCGCAGTATTCAACATGGTTGTTGCTGGCCGTCAGATCATCGAAGACGGTAAAGAGGACATCGCAATCATGATGGTTGAAGCCGAGGCTTCAGAAAATGCCTGGAATCTAATCAAGTCTGAAGGTGCAACTGCTCCAAGTGAGGAAGTTGTATCTGAGGGCCTCCTTGCTTCTAAGCCATTCATCATGCAGCTAATCAAGGCTCAGCAGGAGCTAGCCAAGGTGGCATCTCGCGAGAGTGCCGACTACCCAGTGTTCTTGCCTTACACCGATGAGTTCTACGCATTGGTTGAGAAAGAAACCGAAGCAGAGCTAGCCAAGATTTACCAGGTTGCAGACAAGCAGTCACGCCAAGATCAAGACGACACCTACAAGGCAGCTGTGAAAGAAAAGCTAGCTGCCTCTGTTTCTGAAGAAGACATGAACATGTTTAGCGCTGCTTACAAGTCTGTGACCAAGAAGGTTATGAGAAAGCGCGTTTTGGAAGAGGGAATCCGTATTGACGGACGAGGACTTCGCGACATCAGAAAGCTAGATGCAGAAGTTGCAGTAATCCCTAGGGTTCACGGCTCTGCTATTTTCCAGCGTGGTGAGACTCAGATTCTTGGAGTTACCACCTTGAACATGTTGAAGATGGAGCAGCAGATCGACTCACTGTCACCTGTGAAGACCAAGCGCTACATGCACAACTATAACTTCCCTCCTTACTCAACCGGTGAAACCGGAAGAGTGGGAACCCCGAAGCGACGTGAGATTGGTCACGGTGCGCTCGCAGAGCGTGCCCTTGTGCCTGTGCTTCCAGCTAGAGAAGAATTCCCATACGCAATTCGTCAGGTATCTGAGGCACTTGGTTCCAACGGATCCACCTCGATGGGTTCTGTATGTGCATCTACTCTTGCAATGCTTAACGCGGGTGTTCCACTTCGCGCCGCGGTTGCAGGTATCGCTATGGGTCTGATCTCAGATCAGATCGATGGCAAGACCCGCTACGCGGCCTTGACAGACATCCTTGGTGCAGAAGATGCATTAGGAGACATGGACTTCAAGGTTGCAGGTACCAGCGAGTTCATCACTGCCATTCAGCTAGATACCAAATTGGATGGAATTCCAGCATCGGTTCTAGATGGAGCGCTACTGCAGGCAAAAGAAGCAAGACTGAAGATTCTTGATGTCATGAACCAGGCAATCAGCACCCCAGATGAAATGGCGCCAACCGCGCCACGTGTTATCGCGGTGAAGATTCCTCTGGACAAGATCGGTGAAGTTATCGGCCCTAAGGGCAAGATGATCAACCAGATCCAGGATGACACCGGTGCTGACATCTCGATTGAAGACGATGGAACTGTTTACATCGGTGCCGTTGATGGACCTTCAGCAGAAGCTGCTAAGGCTGCTATCAACGCGATTGCAAACCCTCACGTTCCAGAAATCGGAGAGCGATTCCTAGGAACTGTTGTGAAGTTGGCAACCTTCGGAGCCTTTATTTCCTTGGTTCCTGGTCGCGATG
The DNA here is from genome assembly GCA_044341965.1 of Rhodoluna sp. Classification (GTDB taxonomy): domain Bacteria; phylum Actinomycetota; class Actinomycetes; order Actinomycetales; family Microbacteriaceae; genus Rhodoluna. The sequence continues at coordinate 8,077 of JBIIQS010000008.1, read as the reverse complement.
GACTTCTACACATCTCGGAACTCAAGAAGATGGCAGGTGGCAAGCGAGTTGAGAACGTCGAAGACGTTCTGGAAGTTGGCCAGCGCATCCAGGTTGAAATCTCGAAGATCGATGACCGTGGAAAGCTATCGCTTTCTCCAGTTGAGACCGAAGACAAGTAATTCCAGGGTTTCATGACTGAAGTATTGTTCCCACTAGGACAATCTGATTTATCGTTCACCGCTTCGGGTGGCACTTCTGTTCGCAGAAGTGTCCTCCCAAGCGGTGTTCGTGTCTTAACAGAGCAAGTCCCTGGTGCTCAGAGCGTCTCGGTTTCCTTTTCGGTAGCTGTGGGTTCAAGGGACGAGACCAATAATCACTTCGGAAGTACGCATTTTCTTGAGCACCTGTTGTTTAAGGGCACCAAGAAAAGAACTGCGCTAGATATTGCAGTAGCTTTTGACTCGGTTGGTGGTTCATCGAACGCCTCTACAGGTAAAGAGCACACTTCTTACTACGCCAGAGTTCAGGACAAGGCCCTACCGATAGCGGTTGATGTAATCGCCGACATGCTCACCTCGAGCCTGCTTGACCCAACTGAGTTTGAAAACGAACGACCAGTGATTCTTGAAGAATTAGCCATGAACGATGACGATCCGCACGATGTGGTACACGAGGAGTTTTCTACCGCAGTTTTGGGAGATCACCCACTCGGAAGACCAATTGGTGGAACCCAAGAGACCATATCGGCTGTGACTCGCGATGCGGTCTGGGAGCACTACCAGCAAAACTATCGCCCACAAGATCTAGTGGTCGCAGCAGCCGGAAGCGTCGATCACCAAGAGCTAGTGAGGTTAGTGGAGCAAGGTTTATTGGTTGCTGGTTGGGATCTATCAATTGAAGCGGAACCAGTAGCGCGAAGGCTACTTCACCCGGCAAAGATTTCACGCGGGCTAAAGGTCAAGGTAATCAACCGTCCAATCTCGCAAGTAAATATCTTGGTTGGTTCCGAAGGTTTATCAGTAGATGACCCAAGGCGTCACGCCATGGGAATACTAAATACTGTCTTGGGTGGCGGAATGAGTTCGAGACTATTTCAAGAAATTCGCGAAAAGCGTGGCCTTGCCTATTCGGTTTACTCTTTCAACCAGGGTTACTCGGATGCTGCGACCTTTGGTCTATACGCAGGCTGCTCAGCGGCTAAAGCAATTGAAGTTACTTCCTTGATGCTCGAAGAGCTAGAAAAGGTCGCAACCACTGGCATCACTAGGGCAGAACTGGAACTTGCGCAAGGGAACATCTCAGGAAGCCTAGCGCTGAAGTTTGAAACCAACCAAGCAAGAATGTCCCGCTTAGCTACCGCAGAAATAGTTTCTGGCGAGTTTATGGACCTTGATGAGTCACTTTCTCGTTTCGAGCAAGTGAGCTTAGAAGATGTTCAGTCCCTAGCGGCCGAGCTAGTCTCCCGGCCAAGATCCTTGGTTGCTGTTGGCGATGTCGATCAGGCCATGTTTGATCAATTTGTAAGTTAGCTCAAGGTAAGTTTGAAACCGTGAGCACAAGCGTTAGCCTGATAGGCGCCTCCGGTCGAATGGGTCAACTCACGCTCGGCTTAATCGAAAACGACCCTTCTTTTAGCCTCCATAGCGCCTTGGGTTCTGGAAGCTCCTTGAATGAAGCTATCGGTGCTGATTTAGTAATTGACTTTACGAATCCAGAAGTTTCCGAGCGAGTGGTTGATTTCGCAATCGATAACAACTTGCGGCTCTTAGTTGGAACCAGTGGTTGGAGTAAAGAGAAGATTGATCGCATAAGAGCCAAGATGGCTGGAACATCGGCGGTTGTTGCGATTGTTCCAAATTTTTCAATTGGCTCTGTGCTAGCCACCAAATTTGCTGCCGAAGCATCCAAGTATTTTGACGGGATTGAGATCATTGAGACTCACAACGTCACAAAGATTGATGCCCCTTCCGGAACTGCCCTTTACACCTCCCTTGCTATATCAGAGGCTAGAAAAGGCAAGCCTGCTGCTGAGCAAACGGGTGCAGTTAGGGACCCTTTGTTCAACGGAATTCCGATCAAGAGTGTTCGGCTTCCTGATAAGCACGCTGAACAGGAAGTAACCCTCACTGCTGCAGATGAATTTCTCTATGTTCGTCACGAGGTTACCTCTCACGAGGTTTACGCCAAGGGCATCTTGCTATCTATGCATAAGGCCATGACACTTTCTGGACTCAGTGTCGGCATGCTGGATCTAATGGAAGAGAAATAGCTTGACCTCTGCAAAACTTGGCGCAATTGTCATGACCGGCCTATTGGGTGTGTACCTCACACTTGTCGGAGAGCGGTCCTTGGCACTTATTGCCTCGAGCGAGCCGGTTGCGATAGCGATTGGATCTTTGATGCTTTTTCTTCCAGTTGTTGCGGCTTGGGGAATTTTTCTTGAGCTTAGATTTGGTTTGAGGATTGAAAAACTCGGCGAAGTTTTAAAGCAAGAAAACGCATGGCCACGCTTTGAGTTTGAGCTTCGCCCAAGTGGTCGGCCCACCAAAGAATCCGCTGAGGCCATCTTTGGTAGGTATCGAGAAGCGGTTGAGCGCGATGAATCCAACTGGAGAACCTGGTTCGCGCTAGGTCTTGCCTATGACGCAGCGGGGGATAGGGCTAGAGCCCGAAAGGCGATGCGACAAGCAATCGCCCTCGGACGAGCTAGCTAACTTCTTGAAGGAATAACGCCTAGTCTTTTTAGTCCTAGGTACATCTGGCAGCCGAGGCAGTATGCAAAAACTGCATTCAGAAACGCTGCTGTGAATGCAGCAGCAGCTGCAACTGGCAACGCGTAGGCAACTCCCAGTAGGTGCAAAACCAAACCGGTACCGGTAACAATTAGCCCAACAAACTGCGCGAAGTGCACCGGTGTTGCGTTCTCAAGTGCAGTTGGTGGCTTTAGCGCTGGTCTAACTAAATACTTGAAGATGTAAGAGTAAGGGTGCTTGGCCGGGCCTACAACGGTTCCGATTGTGAACATTGCTACCGAGAAAATCATGATTCCCAAAGCTAGGTTTATAGTTTCGGCAGCAAGGCTTAGGTAAATAACCAAAACCATAAGTACTGAGGTTATTGCGGCGCCAAATCTAGGACCCCTTGGGTCAATTCCTTTGGGTGCAGACGCTTGGTTTGATGTGCTCATTTGATCTCCAGTTTCTCTAGTTCCTGTTGGATTACGTTTAGTTTTGGTGCTCCACCGATTCTGGCTTGAACCTTGCCGGTTCGATCAAGAACCAAAGTGGTGGGGGTTTGCATGACGTTGAAGTGAGCTGCCAGATCCATGCGGTCTGTTAGGTCGACCTCTATATGAGCTAGATCTGGGTTTTTTGACTCCAGCTCTTTAAAGTATTTGGCGGTCTGGACACAGATTGAACAAACCTCGGTGGAAAACTGCAGCAAGGTTGCCTTTTTTCCAAAGCTGGTAACGGGCTCGCCAGCTCTGGTTGCCTTGAGTTTGCCAAGATCGACTATTTCCCCCGAGCGCACCAGCTTGGCTCGGCCCGTTCTTGCTCGCCACCAGAATCCGGCCGTGAGGGCTACCAGCACCAGCGCGGCAATGATGGTGATTCGAAAATCCAAAGCTTCCTCATTTCGGTTGGTTCTTGCTCCACCTGTAGTCAACTTGGTTGTGGTTCGGATTATGCCCGATTTTTGAGAAATTTTTGGGCGCACGAGGGGCCTTGCCAGTCTCCAGCTTGGTTCTAGATAAGCTGGTCAAATGTCCGAAGTAGTTTTTAGATCCGATGTCACGGTCGAATTAGTCCGATCCAACGCCAGTGACCAGGACGTGCTGTTTGCCGCCAGGGTTTCAACCCAGGGTGAACAGTCCCTAGAGGCGGCAACAGCCAACAAGGACGCCGAGGCTGACTCTCGTGACCGAGGGCTAATCAACTATTTGATGCGCGATCGTCACGGTTCTCCGTTTGAGCACAACTCCATGACTTTTTATGTTCAGGCACCAATTTTTGTATTTAGAGAATTCATGCGTCACCGGATCGCTAGCTACAACGAGGAATCGGGTCGCTACAAAGAGCTTTCTCCAGTGTTTTACATTCCAGGACCAGATCGTAACTTGGTCCAAACCGGCAAAACTGGTCACTACGAATTCTTGCCAGGATCAGCGGAACAGATTGCACTAGTGGAGCAAGAATCTAGAACTGCTTCAATTAGCGCCTACGAGTCCTATCAGAGAATGCTCGAAGCAGGAGTTGCCAGAGAGGTGGCTCGTATTGTGCTGCCTCTTAACATTTACTCGAGCATGTATGTGACCATGAACTCACGTGCACTGATGAACTTTCTAAGCCTTCGAACCAAGCGTGAGGGCACCCATTTCCCTTCTTTCCCGCAGCGTGAAATTGAAATGTGTGCTGAGAAGATGGAAGATTTCTGGGCCAAGCTCATGCCATTTACCTACGAGACCTTCAACCAAAACGGTCGAGTAGCACCCTAACTTAGCTCTGGGCTAAGGTTTATCCATGGCCAAAACAAAACAAAGCATCTTCGGGCAAGTGCTCGTGGCTCTTGTGACGCCCATGACCCCTGAGGGTGAGGTCGACTGGGATTCAGTCGAAAAGCACATGGATTACGTGATCTCAAATGGTGCTGATGGCATTGTGGTGACTGGAACTACCGGTGAAACCAGCACACTAACTGACCCAGAAAAGATCAAGCTCGTTGAAGTTGGAAAATCAGTGGCAGCGGGACGAGCGAAGATAATTACCGGCGGTGGCTCCAACGAAACCGCACATGCCATGCAGCTTTACAAAGCAAGTGAAAAAGCTGGTGCCGATGGAGTCATGATCGTGACTCCTTATTACAACAAGCCAACTCAGGCTGGAATATTGACTCATTTCCGCCTGATTGCGGATTCAACTGATTTGCCGGTTATCTTGTATGACATTCCAGGTAGAACCGGTGTTGCTATTTCGCAGCAAACTTTTCATAGAGCAGCCAAGCACCCAAACATCATCGCGGTAAAAGATGCCGTGGGGGACCTAGCTCAAGCTTCCAGATTGATGAATGAAACTGACTTGATGTATTTCTCAGGAGATGATTCCAACGTTTTGCCACATCTTTCTATTGGCGCTACCGGTTTGATTGGCGTGACAGCAAACGTAGCCCCAGCCGCGTACCGAGAACTGGTTGATGCTACCAACCGCAATGATTTCAACCATGCGTTAAGCGTTCACAACGCACTCGAACCACTGCAGCGAGCCATCATGACTCACGTTCCAGGAACTGTGGCTGCAAAGTATGTCTTAGATGGCCTAGGCATGATTTCATCAGCCCGTGTTAGATTGCCATTAGTTGGACCAGAAGATGACGAGGCTGCTCGCATTGAAGATGGAATAGAGAAAGTCGGCACTGTGCCAGGACTTTCTTTTGAGAACTTTAGACCAGATAGAAACGCTGCCGCTGGCGGTGCTTTGCCTAAGGTGGCAGGCACAACCCGCTAAAGCAAGAAAGTAGAACCTGTGGTTCAGACCCTGCCGCTACCGGCAAAGCTTCAAAAAGATGTCATGAGAGTTATTCCACTCGGTGGAATTGGCGAGATCGGTCGCAACATGACCGTTTTTGAAATCAACGGCAAGATACTCATTGTTGATTGCGGTGTCTTGTTTCCCGAAGAGAACCAGCCAGGCGTTGACGTCATCTTGCCTGACTTTGGATATCTTCGCGATCGGCTAAATGACATTGTCGGATTAGTTTTGACTCACGGCCACGAAGATCACATCGGGGGAGTGCCATATCTACTTCGCCTGAAAGGCGACATTCCAATCATCGGCTCTGCGCTAACTTTGGCCTTTATTGAAGCAAAGGCCAAAGAGCACAAAATGAGCCTGTTCACTCACACCGTCTCCGAAGGAGACATAGAGAAGATGGGTGATTTTGAACTGGAATTTGTTGCGGTGAATCATTCGATTCCTGACGCCCTTGCAGTAGTAATTCGCTCCAAGGCTGGAACCATCTTGCACACCGGAGATTTCAAGATGGATCAAATTCCACTTGATGGCAGGCTTACCGACCTTCGTGCATTTTCCAGAATTGGTGAAGCTGGCCTGGATCTGTTTTTGTGTGATTCAACCAACGCTGATGTTCCTGGCTTTACTCCACTGGAAAAAGACATCGGCCCGGTTTTAGAAGACGTCATCGGTCGGGCCAAAAAGCGGGTCATTGTTGCCTCTTTTTCTTCGCACGTTCATAGAGTCCAGCAGGTTATCGATGCGGCGGTTCATAACGGCCGCAAAGTTGCGCTGGTTGGACGATCGATGGTTCGCAATATGCACATCGCCAGCGAGCTTGGTTACCTAGATGTTCCTGATGGCGCGCTTATTGACTTGAAAGACGCACTAAGTCTTGATCCAAGCCAGGTAGTGTTTATGTCCACCGGTAGCCAGGGCGAGCCAATGGCGGTTTTATCTCGCATGGTGAATCTGGAGCACGATATTGAAATTGCCGAAGGCGACACCGTGATTTTGGCAAGCTCCTTGATTCCTGGGAACGAAAATGCGGTTTATCGAATCATTGATGGCCTTACCAAGCTCGGCGCCAATGTGATTCACAAAGGTAACGCCAAGGTTCACGTCTCGGGTCACGCCGCGGCTGGTGAGCTACTTTACGTTTACAACATCTTGAAGCCTAAGAACGTCATGCCAGTTCACGGTGAGTATCGACACCTGATAGCTAACGCCAAGCTTGCTGAGCAAACCGGTGTCAAGCCAGAGAACATTATCTTGGCCGAGGATGGCTTTGTGATCGATTTAGCCAACGGGGTTGCCAAAGTGGTCGGCGAGGTTGAATGTGGGTTGCTGTTTGTAGACGGTAAGACGGTTGGAACCATCACTGAGGAAGATCTAAAAGATCGTCGCATTCTTGCTGAGGAGGGATTTATTTCGGTGTTTGTGGTTATCGACCCTAGAACAGGTTTGATTACCGCAGGTCCTGAGATTAGAGCTCGGGCATTTGCTGAAGAAGATCACGTCTTTGATGATGTGAAGCCTCAGATAGAAAAGGCTCTGCTATTGGCTGCAAGAGAGGGAATCAAAGATACCCATCAGTTGCAGCAGGTGATTCGCCGAAGCGTCGGAGGCTGGGTTTCCAAAGCTCACCGCAGACGCCCGATGATCATTCCGGTAGTTATCCACGGCTAGCCGCCTAGGTTACGCGGCTTTTGGCTAGGCCGCTAGTAGTTTAAAAGTCATGGCAACTCGAAAATCGACTCCTGCGTCTAAGCGCGCCACGGCCAAAACCCAGGTTCTTGGCTCGGCCAAGTCGGCAAAGCCTGAGGTTTCTCTAACATCCAGGTTTTATCTGGCCTTGGCCCACGGGTTTGGTGCCACAGCAAGGGCTTTTTCGCATGAGAAGTTAGCCAAAGAAGACCGTCGGGATGGACCGCCATTTTTCATGGCGGTGCTCGGTGTTCTGGGGATTGTCTTCAGCTGGTTTTTGATCCAGGAGCCTTGGGCACAGCTTTTGCATGCCTGGACCTTTGGGATGCTCTTTGGCCCCGTGGCTTTTGTGCTGCCGGTAATCATGATTGTTTTTGCTGTCTATTTGGCAAGGCATCCATCAACCACACGGGACAACTCGCGCATTGGAATTGGCTTGTTCTTACTACTGATGGTGGCATCAGGATTTTTCCACCTATTTAGCACTCAACCCCAACCAACCGATGGGGTAGTAGCCCTTAGCGAAGCCGGCGGACTGCTTGGCTGGCTAATTGCCATACCTTTCTTGTCGACTATGTCTATATGGGGAGCGCTTCCAGTTTTGGTGCTGTTTGGTTTTGGTTCGATTTTGATTATGACCAGGACCGCTCCCAACAAAATTGGTGAGCGCCTGGGCGAACTTTACGAGTACCTATTTGGTTCAGCACTGGAGCGAAAGAGCCAGGACGATAGCGAATTAGAAGTTCATGATGCCTTTGATGGCACCAAGGCTCCCTGGTGGAGAAGGTCCAAAAAAGACGACAACGCTTATGACTCTGCTCTTGTTGAAGGTACCGATTTAGTTGAGGGCATGCTCGAGCAAACTGAACCTGAGCAGGATT
>JBIIQS010000124.1:0-2810 GCA_044341965.1 Rhodoluna sp. | reverse complement strand
GTGGACCTTGAGGTATTTCCAGGCCAGATTGTTGCTGTGATTGGCTCTTCGGGATCTGGAAAGTCAACGGTGTTGCGGTGTGTGAATTTACTAGAAGAGATTCTCGATGGACAGATTTTCTTAGAAGGCGTTGAGATCTCCGAGCCCGATGTTGACCAAGACAAAGTTCGCGAACAAATTGGACTAGTTTTTCAGTCCTTTAACTTATTTGGGCATCTTTCAATTTTGGAAAACATCACTCTGGCTTTGATACACGTCAAGAAGATGCCCAAGGAAGAAGCTAAGAAGAAAGCCCTTACTTGGCTAGAGAGAATTGGTCTTGCTGATAAAGCGGACTCTTACCCAGACAAACTTTCCGGGGGACAGCAACAGCGCACCGCAATTGTCCGAGCTATTGCCATGGAGCCCAAGGTTTTGTTGCTTGATGAGGTAACAAGCGCCCTAGACCCAGAGCTGGTTGGGGAAGTGCTGTCATTGATTAAAGACCTAAAGGCATCTGGAACTACCATCTTGATGGCAACCCACGAGCTCTCGTTTGCAAGAGAAGTTGCTGACTGGGTGATTTTCCTTGAAAAGGGAAAAATTCTTGAACAAGGTGAGGCTAAAGATTTCTTCGACAACCCCAAGGAGCTTAGGACTAAAGAGTTCCTAACGCGAATGATCAAGCGCTCCGAACAGTAACCAAGCAGCTAGGCTTATTGCATGTCCCGCAAAGCCCTCTTGCTGTTTTTGGCGACCGGGCTAGCCTGGGGACTTCCCTACTTCTTTATTCAAATAGCGCTTGAGGATTTTTCGAGCTACTCAATCATCTTCATCCGCGTACTAATTGGTGCGGCCATTATGGTTCCACTGGCCCTTAACTCCGGTGCTCTAAAGATTGCTCTCAAGCACTGGAAATGGGTTCTATTTTTTGCAGTCATGGAAATGGTTATTCCCTGGTGGCTAATCACTGAAGCCGGTAGACACATCTCATCTGGACTTACCGCATTGCTAATTGCAACAGTTCCGATGTTTGGTGTTGTTGTAGCCAGCCTCCTAGGTGACAAGTCGATCAGAAACCCTAAGACCCTAATTGGAATGGTTGTTGGATTCGCTGGAGTTGTTGCACTTGTAGGTATCGATTCATTCCAGGGGATTGTGGATCCAATCTGGGTTGGCGCTGTCATCCTTGGATCCATTGGCTACGCAATTGCACCCGCTGTAATTGCTTACAAGATTGGTTTTGTGCCGACCACTGGAGTTATAAGCCTGTCAATGGTTTTTGTCGCGATTGCCTATTTGGTTCCGGCTCTCACTCAGCTACCGCAAGAGATAGTCAATGTCCCAAACCTTGATTCCTGGTTGGCGCTTCTGGGCCTAGGCGCAATTTGCTCTGCTTTGGCTTTTGTGCTCTTCTTTGCGCTCATAAAGGAAATAGGTGCCGCGAGAGCGACACTTATTGTTTACATCAACACCCTGGTGGCACTGCTACTAGGAGTCGTCTTCCTGAGTGAGCCAATCACCCCGGGTCTTTTGATTGGGCTTCCTCTGGTTTTGATCGGAAGCTGGCTGGCTGGTCAAAAGTACGAGGCTAAACAGCCCGCAGCCAGCTAATCTGCCGTAAATCCTTTAGTTTTCGGGGTATTTAACATAAATACCATTTCTTTTGAGTAAAAATTATGGTATTTTGATTCAAATCAGGAATTTATTCAAAGGAACTCTCTGGAATGCAAAAAGCGACCCAAATTCTTATCGACCAGTCTCACCGTCAGGCTTGGAGCATTGATGCAGAGAAGGCCAAGGAGCTAAACCCTGGCAACCCTCAAGATTCTGGATACTCAAAGTTAGTGCTCTCAGCTGAAGCATCGGGGTTTGGAGTTCGCTCTCACGAAACAGGAACTTTCACTAAAGAGTCATTGAGCGGAATTGATGTTTTAGTTATCCCTCACGCATCAGATGATGATTGGGAGAAAACCTTAGGTGAGGGTTCACCGAAGCTAACCTCCGATGAGATCTCTGCTGTTAAAGACTTTGTGAACGCCGGTGGGGGACTTGTGGTTCTAGGAGAATCCGAACAGCCAAAGTATGGAAATAATTTTTCGGAGCTCACTGAGCAATTCGGTATCAAGATTGCAAACGCCACAGTTCAGGATTCTGAAAACAACTTCAAAGGTGTTGCAACCTGGGTGCTTGCTGATCTGAAGAAATCATTTGAATTTGATCTTGGTTTCAAAGTCGAGCAAACCGCTTTCTATCGCTCCGGAGTTTTAGAAATCAAAGATGGTTCTGATGCTCAAGTGATTGCAACCAGCTCAAGTTCTGCAACACCTTCAGAGGCAGCTCTAGTTGCAGCAACTAACTTCGGCAAAGGGCGAGTAGTTGTTCTTGCAGACAGCGACATTTTTGGTGATGACTCAATCGATGAGCTAGACAACAAAAACTTTTGGATCAACATTGCATCATGGGTTTCTGGTGGAAAAGCCGCTGCACTAGCGCAAACCAGAAAAGACCCATCTTGGGCTGCGACTGACCCAAGCTGGCTAAAACTTGCCGCTGCAGTGGAGGCGATAAAGCCAATGCAAATCAAAGACGGGTCGATAGATTCAACCGCACACGATCTCGAAGAAGCCAAAAAGCAAATTGCCCTTGTGTTGGAAGCAATCACGGAGCTGACTCCAAGATTTGCGCACCAGATTGACTATTTGACTCAGGTCAAAAAAGACATCAAGGCATGGGCTGAAGGCGGCTTTAATGTCCCTGATTTCTATGACTCTTTGGAGCTATTCCGCCCAGACCTCAAGCGTGAGAACAACGTTGAGAACCTTGCCGTT
>JBIIQS010000123.1:0-2817 GCA_044341965.1 Rhodoluna sp. | reverse complement strand
GACGCTGAACGAATGTGCCACGCCTGGTGTCTTGACCAGCCATTCGTACCGGCACGCCTTCTATAACAAGTGAGCCAAGTGCCAGCAATTCTCCAAAGCCCCAGTCGATACCGCCTTCGCGGCTCATCTCTACTCGCTTGGTCAATAGCTGCTGAAGTTTGGGGTGGACTGTAAAGCCCGGAGGGGTGTTGTTGTGAGCATTTCCAATGAGCTCAACAACATCTTTGGCTACAGCTGTGGCCTTTAGAAGTTCTGGGGCATCGCTAGCGGTTGTGCCGATACCAACTCTTCTTGGAATCAGTTCGATTGGAGCTGCCATGGCCTCATGAACATCAACAAAAGCCTTTTCGAGACGCTGCTGGAAGTCCGAGTTTGCTTCCTCAAATTCACCCTGTGTTAGGTCGCCTCGACCAACTAGAGATTCGAGGTACAAGGTTCTCACTGAGCGCTTGGCTTCAATCAGGTTATACATCAGAGGCTGAGTCATCGAAGGATCGTCTCCCTCGTTGTGTCCTCTGCGGCGGTAGCAGATTAGGTCAATAACCACATCGTTTTTGAATTCCATGCGGTACTCAAATGCTAGTTTCGCTATTCTCACAACCGCTTCTGGATCGTCACCGTTCACGTGGAAAATCGGAGCCTGAATAGCTTTTGCTGAGTCGGTGGAGTACACAGTGGATCTTGACTCTGAAGGAGGAGTGGTGAAACCAACTTGGTTGTTGATAACTAAGTGAATGGTTCCACCTGTTTTGTATCCGCGAAGCTGCGCCATGTTCAAAGTTTCTGCAACAACACCTTGTCCAGCAAATGCTGCGTCACCGTGAATCAACACTGGAATAACAGGGAACTCTCCCTTTGGAATGGCATTGAGCCTATCCAGCTTGGCGCGAACCACACCTTCAAGAACTGGGTTTACCGCTTCTAGGTGAGATGGATTTGCAGCCAGAGACACCTTTACCTTGTTACCCTCTAGGCTCTCGAAAACACCTTCGGTACCCAAGTGGTACTTAACATCACCCGAACCTTGAACGGATTTGGTGTCGGTGTTTCCTTCAAACTCTTTGAACACCTGGCCGTAAGTTTTTCCTGCGATGTTAGTTAGAACGTTCAAACGACCGCGATGAGCCATACCAATGCAGACTTCATCGATGGCAGCGTTAGCAGCTGACTGAAGAATCTCATCTAGCGCAGCGATGGCGCTCTCGCCACCTTCGAGGCTGAAGCGCTTTTGCCCAACAAATTTGGTTTGGAGGAAAGTTTCAAACGCTTCAGCTTCATTTAGCTTGCTTAGAATTCGAAGCTGTTCCTCACGGGTTGGTTTGGCGTAGGAAGTTTCCAATTTCTCCTGGAACCACTTGCGCTGGGTTGGGTCTTGGATGTGCATGTATTCCACACCGACTGTTCGGCAGTAAGAGTCGCGCAGAATCTTGAGGATGTCCCTAAACGGAGCTTTCTGCTTGCCACTAAATCCTGCAGTTCTAAAGGTGCGGTCGAGATCCCAGAGGCTTAGACCGTGGTTTAGAACATCGAGGTCAGGGTGGGTGCGCTGGCGGTACTCAAGTGGATCGGTGTCTGCCATCAAATGGCCACGGACCCGGTAGGCGTTTATGAGCTCTTGGATTCGGGTAGCTTTTTCACGATCATCTAGACCATCTCGTTCAAAATCAGAAACCCAACGAACAGGTTCGTAAGGAATACGAAGGTCAGCAAAAATCTGGTCGTAAAAACCCTCTTCGCCCAGCAACAATCCGTGAACAATCTTCAGGAACTCTCCGCTGCCAGCACCTTGGATTACGCGGTGATCGTATGTGGAGGTAAGCGTGATGGTTTTGCTGATTCCAATTTTTGCAAGTTGAGCATCGCTCATGCCCTGGAATTCTGCGGGGTAATCGAGTGCACCAGCACCAACGATGCAGCCTTGATTCTTGGTGAGTCTCGGTACTGAATGAACGGTTCCAATTCCACCTGGGTTGGTAAGGGAAATGGTCGTTCCCTGAAAATCCAAGGCCGTCAAGGTGTTCAACCTCGCGCGGGTAACGAGGTCTTCGTAAGCGGTCAAGAACTCAGCAAAGTTCAAACGTTGTGCTCGCTTGATGTTTGGAACTAACAGCGCTCTAGTTCCATCTGGCTTTGGGATGTCAATTGCTAAACCAAAATTCACATTTGCCGGCTGAACCACAACAGGCTTTTCGTCCACGACGTCGTAGTAAACGTTCTGGGAAGGGAACTTCTTGAGGGCCTGGATTATTGCAAAACCGATTATGTGGGTGAAGGAAATTTTTCCACCTCTGGTGCGAGAAAGGTGGGAATTAATAACCAGTCGGTTATCAATCATCAGCTTTGCAGGCAAAGTTCTAACGCTTGTCGCAGTTGGAACCTGAAGCGAAAGATCCATGTTGGTGGCGATTGTCTTTGCCATGCCCTTTAGTGGTGAAACTACATCTTGCTCCTGATCGGCAGAGCCTTCAGTAACGATTTTTATAGATTCGGTAACAGGAGCTTGAGCGGGGATTGGCTGAGGCTTGGCCTCAATGCGAGTGGTTTTGGCAACTACCGGAATGGAGGCTGTGGCGTCAGAAACTTGCGGGGGAGTTACTACGGTCGTGGAGGCACTTGGAGCTACCGGGGAAGCTGAGCCTTGGGAAGGCTTGTAGTTTTCAAGAAGGGGCCACCATTCCTTGTCTACAGAATCAGGATTTTGACGATATTTTTGGTACATTTCGTCAACTAACCACGAGTTTGCTCCGTAGTCGTCTTGCAATCCTTCACCGGACACAGAAATAACTCCCAATTTTTGTTGGCTTGAATGACAGCTAT
>JBIIQS010000122.1:0-2841 GCA_044341965.1 Rhodoluna sp. | reverse complement strand
TTTTCTAAGCAGCATTTTGTTCCTTTTCTGGCAGTAGACCTGAAATCAACAGAGGTAGTTCCAGGTAGTCGGCGTATCTCTCAAGGGCGGGTTCTTTCCAGGAGTACCTTCGTGCAACTAGTGCAAGACACGCCCAGAAGTAGACATTTATAAGGTCTATAGAGAGATTACTAATTGACTCATCAGGAAATGCCCTACCAAGCATTTTTCTCAGCAAATTCGGAACATCGGAAATACCAAAGCCATGTAAAGACGCTCTGACTGAAAACTCTATTTCTCTAGCTCTTCTAGCATTCCAAATCAGGTTGCCCTCACGCTGCCTAAGTAGCCTGTGAACTTGCAGAGCTTGGGAGTATCTTGCGCCATCCAGTGAGTCGAAGATTTCTAAAAAGTGATCGACCTCAAACCCGTTTGCTCTAAAGTCCAAAATGTCCGGGTAGTGAAAAAACCTATAGAACGGTACATGTGGGCGAACCGCAGAATATGGCTCCAGCGTGAAGCTCGCGAGCAGCGGGTCTTGGCCCAAAGTCGCAGACCCCCAACGATCGATGGCTTCATCGTTCTCACCGGGTTCAGTTGCGTATTCAGAGCTGGTCACAAGACAAGTTAACCAAGAATTTGTCCTACCCGTGGCCTAGATTGGAAAACGTGCGCACATGTTTTGGAATAATTGCCTGGGTCTTGATCTTTGCCCTTGCCGCGCAGTTCTTTCAAGCAGCTCCTTGGCTCCTCCTGGTATTTGGTGGACTTATCGCCTTGGGCATAGTGCTATCTAGGGCTAGAAAAACTGCCCTCGAAGCCGACACTCTGAAAGTGGTTGGCGATAAACCGCTTCCAAACATTCTGGAAGCAAACCGTTCGATGACCGCAATGTCAGCCAGAGAATTACTAGGCGACGAAAGTTTCAGCTTCGAGGTTGTTGGAGAAAGTTTCTACGCTCCAAACTTTTCTGCTCTGCAGAAGAATATTGGTCTTATCGACGGTCGAGACTGGGATGATGTTGCAACCTTGATTGTTGATCCAGGAAACAGAAACAGTAAGACTGCTGTGGCAGTATTTGTTTCTGGTCTAAAACTTGGGCATGTTCCAGAAGACAAGTCAGCGGTTGTCTACAAGTTCTTACTTCAAAATGGTGGGTACGCAAAAGCTGATGCAGCAATCTATTTTTCGGCAGCAGATGGCCAAAACAGTATTTGGTTAGACGCGGTTTATCCGCTTGTCTTTAAGCCCTAGGCGCGCAATAAATCGTGGCGAACAATTGTCGCGTTGCGATCAGGACCAACACCAATCGCAGAGATTCTGGTTCCAGATAGTTTCTCTAAAGCCAGGACATAATCTTGAGCGTTCTTTGGAAGATCTTCAAAGGTCTTTGCCCCTGTGATGTCTTCGTCCCAACCTGGGTAGTTTTCGTAGATTGGCTTAGCGTGATGGAAATCAGACTGAGAAACTGGAATTTCTTCTGTTCGAACGCCGTCTACTTCGTATGCTACGCAAACAGGAATTTCTTTAATCCCAGTGAGAACATCAAGCTTGGTCAAGAAGATATCAGTTAGTCCATTAATTCTGGTGGCAAACTTTGCAACCGGTGCATCAAACCAACCGCAGCGACGCTCTCTTCCAGTTGTAGTTCCAAACTCGAAACCCTTCT
Source organism: Rhodoluna sp. (assembly GCA_044341965.1). Taxonomy (GTDB): domain Bacteria; phylum Actinomycetota; class Actinomycetes; order Actinomycetales; family Microbacteriaceae; genus Rhodoluna. The sequence goes on along the minus strand of JBIIQS010000122.1, from coordinate 1,193 downwards.
CGCGCAAGAACTCGCCCCACTGGTCAAACAGTTCTGTTGGGAAAGGTCCCGATCCAACCCGGGTTGTGTAGGCCTTGAGGATTCCAATCACTGAGCTAATCTTTGTTGGACCGATACCGGTACCAATCGTTGCACCACCCGCAATAGGAGAGCTTGAGGTAACAAACGGGTAAGTACCGTGATCAACATCCAGTAGTGTTCCCTGGCCACCTTCTAGCAAAACGGTCTTGCCAGCTTCTAGAGCTAGGTGCAGATCTAGAGCAGTATCGGAAACCATTGGAGCAAGACGCTCGGTGTAGCTAAGTAGTTCACGAACTATTTCTTCAGCTTTGATGCCGGCGCGGTTATAAACCTTGGAAAGCAACTGGTTCTTCTGCGCTAAGGCTGCTTCAACTTTCTGGCGAAGAATGCTCTCGTCGAAAAGGTCTTGAACTCGAATTCCCAGCCGCCCTACTTTGTCGCCGTAGGTTGGTCCGATGCCGCGGCCGGTGGTTCCAATGGCGCGCTTTCCCAAAAAGCGCTCTGAAACTTTATCGATTGTTACGTGGTAAGGCGTAATGATGTGTGCGTTGGCTGAAATCTTTAGCTTGGAAACATCGACACCCTTTTCAATTAGGCCATCCAGTTCTTTGATTAGGACACTAAGGTCAATTACGACACCGTTACCAATTACTGGAATTACTCCGGGTGTGAGAATGCCGCTAGGCAGTAGGTGCAAAGCGAACTTCTTGTCCCCGATAACGACTGTGTGTCCGGCGTTGTTTCCGCCTTGGTATCTAACTACGTAGTCGACTCGATCTCCGAGTAAGTCTGTGGCTTTGCCCTTGCCTTCGTCGCCCCACTGGGCGCCAACGAGGACTATTGCAGGCACGAGAAAATCCTACCAGCTGCTATCTTTTGACCTTCTGGGGCCTAAAACTAGGACCCGAATTTATGTTGGGTGATCCAAGCGTGCATCGTGATGGCTGCCGCCGCACTGGCGTTTATGGACCTTGTGGAGCCGTACTGGGTGATCTCCACCACATCTTTTGAAGCTTCGATTGCTGCCTCTGACAAACCAGGACCTTCTTGACCAAACAGCAGAACACAACTTTTGGGAATTTGGTAGCTTTCGAGCTGCTTGCATCCAGGCACGTTATCAATTGCAATAATCGGCAAGTTTTTGCCACTATTAGCTGTTGCTGCCCAAGCTA
>JBIIQS010000121.1:0-2905 GCA_044341965.1 Rhodoluna sp. | reverse complement strand
CTTAGGTTAAATATTTTTGCCAACCGAAAAGCAAGTTCCAATGAAGCTGAGTATCTTCCCACTTCAAGCGAGTTGATGGTTTGGCGAGAGACTTCAGCAAGTTCAGCAAGTTCGGCTTGACTTATTCCCTTTGCTAATCGTTCTCGACGCAGGTTACTTTTCATACTGTAAAGCTAACTTGACATACAATTTTTGTCAAGTTAGCTTTACACGTGATTTTTCGCGTCCCACTCGGCGCTTTGCCAGACAAGACGTGCAGGCCCAAGCTAACTAGTTTCGTAGACTGATTAGCATGAGCGAATACAGCATCCCGAGCCTTTTGTCCCACCTTCCGGAAAGTTCTGACCAGGTCACAATTGTGAACCCGACCACGGGTAAGAAAATCTATGACCTGCCCCAACTAAGCGTTAGCCAAGTGGCAAAGGCAGTTGCCGACTCAAGACTTGCTCAGCCATCATTTGCAGCCATGCCAGTCAAAGCACGCTCAGCAGCCCTCTTTGCTTTACATGATCTGATCTTGAAAAACCAAGACCAGCTGATGGACCTATTACAGCTTGAAACCGGTAAAGCTCGCGCGCACGCTTTCGAAGAGGTAGCTGGATCTCTTGGATCCACCCGTTACTTTGCCAAGATTGCTCCGAAGGTTCTAAAAAAGCAGATCACCAACTCAGGTGTCCCTTTTGTTACAAGGTCTTACGTCACTTACTCACCAGTTGGAGTTGTTGGAGTAATCACCCCGTGGAACTACCCGCTTGCCCTGCAGATGCTTGATGTCTTGCCAGCACTTGCGGCAGGAAACACCGTGGTGCAAAAAGCTGACAACCAAACAGCGCTTGTTTCCCTTTACGCCAGAAAGTTAGCCATCGAAGCCGGTATTCCAGATAGTGCCTGGACAATCGTGGTTGGCGACGGTGCAACTGTTGGAAACGCGGTTACTGACTCGGTTGACTACGTTGCCTTCACTGGTTCAACTAAGACCGGAAAGATAGTTGCTGAGCGAGCAGCCAAGAGATTGATTGGTTACTCACTCGAGCTAGGTGGCAAGAACCCGCTCATTGTTCTTCCCGGTGCCAAACTTGGCGACGCAGCCGAGAAGGTTATCGCTGGAGCCTTTGGAAACTCAGGACAGCTCTGCGTATCGATTGAACGTGTTTACGTTCCAAATAACCAAAAAGAAGCTTTTGAAAAAGAACTTGCATCCCGCGTTAACTCACTCAAGATCGGAAAGAGTGACAACTTTGAGATGGACATGGGAACCCTAACCGGCATCAACCAACTAAAGCGCGTTGAAGACTACGTTTCAGACGCTGTGAGCAAGGGAGCCAAAGTGCTAGCTGGAGCCAAGGCTCTTCCAGAGCTCGGACCATATTTTTACTCACCGACCGTTATGACCAACATCAAGCCAGAAATGAGACTCGCACGCGAAGAAGTCTTCGGCCCCTTTATCGCAGTTGTCGGTTACGACAGCATTGATGAAGCGGTTGAATTGGCCAACGACACCGAGCTTGGACTTAACGCCTCGGTTGTGGGACCGGTGAAACTAGCCGAGAAAGTTGCCAATCGCCTAATGGCAGGATCGGTGAACATCAACGAGGGTTACCGAGCTTCGATGGCATCGATTGACTCGCCCATGGGTGGGATGAAGCAATCCGGCGTTGGCAGACGAAATGGTCACTACGGATTGCTGAGATTTACCGAAGCTAGAACGGTTGGAATTGCAACAGGACTGCTTAATTTCCCATCCAGGGCCAAGCAATACAACAAGATGGCGCCTTTAATGAACGCTCTTGCGAAAGTGATGAAGAAGCTCTAGGTAGCTTCCGAATCAAAGGGTGCCACTTCGCCCACAGCTAACCTTGGCTGAACTCTGGTAGTTGGCTTGTTCAGTGTTGCTACCGAAGTTGGAGCATCGGTTTCGGCCAAGGCTTCACGAATGATTCTTCTAGGATCGTATTTTCTTGGATCAAGTTGTTTCCAATCGAGTTCTTCACCGATTTCAGATTGCAACTGACCTTTGGCACCGTCGGCCATGCGCTTCAAAGATTTAATGAAGTTAGCTAGTTGTTTGGCATAGTGCGGTAACTTATCCGGGCCCAGCACAAAAACAGCTATCAACCCAAGAATTAATAGCTTTTCGCCGGAGAGTCCAAACACCCATATAGGCTACCTCTTTGGCTGCGGCCATTTATACCCGAGCGGCTCTAAGCTTTGAGATTAGGAGAGATCATGGTCGACAAGATATCAAGCTGGAAGTTCACCGAAGACTTTGTTTCGGAGTCGCCAGCCATTATCGAAGCTCGCGCCAGAGCCGAAGAATTAGGAATTGAGTGTGTAACTCCTAGCGTTGGCTCACACCTAGCTTTGATCGCCTCCGCTTTAGGGGCCAAGGCCATTGTTGAAGCCGGAACCGGTGCAGGAGTATCGGGTTTGTGGATACTGAGCGCCTCAGATGATTCGGTTTTAGCAACTATTGATTCTCACCCCGAGTTTCAGCTAGCTGCCAAGATGGCATTCAAAGATGCCAGAATTTCACCTCTTAGAACCAGAGTTATCTCCGGTAAGGCAACCGAGGTTATGTCCAACATGGCCGATGCTGCCTACGACCTAGTTTTCCTAGATGCCGAGCGCGGCGATCTGGAAGATCAGCTCAGACAGGCTTCAAGGTTACTTAGACCTGGCGGGGTGGTGGCAATTTCCCATGCACTCTGGCGAGATCGAGTACCAGATCCTGCGATGCGCGATGAGGCGACAGTGATTTACCGCGATGTTTTGAGATTGTTTTCTACCCAGCAGGATTTCATTTCTGCTTTATCGCCGGTGGGCGATGGCTTACTGATGGCCAGCAAGCGAGTTACTTCTTCTTAACTACGCCTTCTAGGACTTTGTGGAGGCTCTTGGCTTCTTC
>JBIIQS010000120.1:0-2969 GCA_044341965.1 Rhodoluna sp. | reverse complement strand
TCTCCTGTTTCCACGTCAAAGATGTGCATGATGCCACCTTCTGGGTTGAGATATACGGTCTCGCCCTTGTGAGGGTGGTCTCGTCCATCAACGCGAGCAACCAGTTCAATTTCTCCGCCATCAAGCTTGGCCCGACCGTATAGGTAACCATCAGATCCAAGTTCCTCGACCACGTCAATCTCTACAGAGATTCCCTTGGACTTTGAAACATCGATGTTTTCTGGTCGGATACCTAGAGTTACCTTCTTGGCCTTGGTCTTGGAAAGGATGTTGCTTGGAATCGCAACCACTGTGTTTCCAAACTTCACGCCACCGTCCACAATCTCGGCATCAAGCAGGTTCATGGCTGGCGAGCCAATGAATCCAGCAACAAACACGTTCTTTGGAGCCTCGTACAGCTCACGTGGGGTGGCAACTTGCTGCAGAACTCCATCTTTCAAAACCGCTACGCGGTCTCCCATGGTCATGGCCTCAACCTGATCGTGGGTTACGTAAACAGTTGTGACTCCCAAGCGTCGCTGAAGCGATGCAATCTGAGTTCTGGTTTGAACGCGAAGCTTGGCGTCAAGGTTTGAAAGTGGCTCATCCATGAGAAATACCTGAGGCTGACGAACAATTGCTCGTCCCATAGCAACACGCTGGCGCTGACCACCGGAGAGAGCCTTCGGCTTTCTATTTAGGTATGGTTCAAGATCCAATAACTTTGCTGCGTCAAGAACTCGCGCGGCTCGTTCTTCTTTCGCAACACCGGCAATTTTGAGGGCAAAGCCCATGTTTTCTGCCACCGTCATGTGTGGGTAGAGAGCATAGTTCTGGAAGACCATTGCTATGTCACGATCTTTTGGTGGGATGTTAGTGACATCTCGATCGCCGATGTAAACCTTGCCACCGTTTATTTCTTCCAGACCCGCAAGCATTCGCAGGGTGGTTGACTTTCCGCAACCAGAAGGTCCAACTAGAACTAAGAACTCGCCGTCTGCGATTTCTAGGTCTATTGAGTCAACTGCAGGGGTTGTTCCACCTGGATAGGTTCTGGTGGCCTTTTCGAATCTAACTGTTGCCATTTTGGTCTCCTTCACCGGCAGGTACGTGCCGGACGATCCTTTGTGAATTCACCTTCAGAAGCCTCCGAAGGATAATTCAAGTATCCCACCTGAATCCAAGCCAGCCATAATTCGCTGAGCCAAGAATCGTCCTGTAAACTACCAAAATGACCTCAAACACCCCAAGACCTACCAGATCAGAACAACGGGAAGCTGCTCGCGCCAAGGCTAAAGCCATGCGGGAGCAGCAGAAGAAGGGGGATAAGAGAAACCGCATCCTCATCCAGATCGGTATCGTCACCTCTGTTTTGGTGGCCTCTGGTGCCATTGCTTTTGCGGTTTTCTCAGCTAGCACCCAGTCTCAGGCTGTTCCGGTCAACGCAACTTTTAATGACGGCGTAAAAGTCGGAAGTGGATTAAAGGTTTACACCCCAGAATTCACTCCACCAATGACCCAGACCAACCCGGTGGAGATTGTGATCTACATCGATTACCAATGTCCAATTTGTGCAATTTTTGAACTTCCTAACTCCGAACAGCTAGAAAACTGGGTTTCTACCGGCGCTGCAACCATGGAGATACACCCGCTATCTTTCCTAGATGGCCGTGGCTCACCAAACGCTTTTTCTTCTAGAGCAGCTAACGCTTCTTTGTGTGTGGCTGATTACTCACCAGATAATTTCTTCGCGTACAACACCAGGTTGTTCCAATCCCAACCAGCTGAAGGTGCAAGTGGACCAGAAAACTCTGAATTGATAGCTTTTGCTCAAGAAGTCGGAGTAACAAATACCGAAGAGGTCAGTAACTGCATTAACACCAAAATGTTCGGATCGTTCATAAAGGATGCAACCGAACGCGCCCTTTCTGAGCCAATTCCCGGAACGCAACAAAGCGTGACTGGCACACCGGCAATCTTTGTTAATGGACAGCAATACACTTGGGCCACCGCTGATGAACTAGCAAGCCCCGCTCGCTTTGCACAGTTTGTGCAACTAGTTACAGCTGAAGCAACCGAGTAAGCAAGAACTTGCTCAGAAGAGAATTCCTCGCGGCCAGTGCCGCGGGGTTTTTCTTTCCCGATATCAATCAATCAGCCAAGCCACCTATTTTGGTGCCAGAAAGGGCCATCGACGGCGAAGTAGAGAATCAGCTTGGTAGATTCGGATTTAGTCGCGAGCTGTTACCTGAGGGAAAAATTGCTACCCTGCCAGCTTCCAATGTAAAGCGCATTGCCTGGACTGTGGATGATGGAGCTAGCACTGAGGGGATTAAGGACTACCTCGATTTCATGCAGGAACATGATCTTCGCATGACTTTTTTTGTTACCTCGCAATATCCCGGATGGATTTCAAATAGAGCTCAAGTCCAGGAGTTAGTTGATGCCGGTAATCTTCAGCTAGCCAATCACACGCACTCTCATCCAAGCCTCATTGAATCATCCAATTCGCAAATTGTTGAACAGCTAACTCGTTGCGGAAAGTTCATCGAAGATACCTACGGTGTAGATTCCCAGCCATATTTTAGGCCACCCTACGGTCACATCGATTCCAGGGTTGCCGCCATTGCCAGCGAAATTGGATACACAAGCCCAGTCATGTGGAGTGGAACTTTGGGGGACAGCGCAAGCCAAAGGCGAAACTCTATAGTTCAACTGGGTAGAAGATTTGTCCAAAACGGCAACATCTTGCTAGATCACTTCAACTCAAGGACCCCAAAGTCGGTCTTTGATGAATTACTGAAACTTCTAAAGCAGCGCAGGTTGCAGACCGTGACACTCGACGATGTCTTCTTTTACTAGAAAATTCTGCTAGAACGGGTTTTTGGATAGGCTAGAGCGGTACTTAGCCAAGCTAGGTGCAGGCCGACCTGGCGCAATTGGTAGCGCACCGCACTTGTAATGCGGGGGTTAGGGGTTCAAGTCCCCTG
>JBIIQS010000119.1:0-2986 GCA_044341965.1 Rhodoluna sp. | reverse complement strand
TGCACCAGCGGCACTTTCTCACACCAGAACCATCGACCCAAACCGGACCAGCGCAAACCTGACAAGAAACTCTCTTGTCGCAAGATGAACAAAAGAGTGCTGTGGACTCTCCTTTAGAGGCCACTTGGACCAAAACTGAGCCGGTTTCCAAACCCTTCTTGATTGCCTTGAAGGCGTGAGAGTCAACCCTGAAACCAGGTTCTGAAACTGAAATCTTAGGCTTTGGAAATGCTTCAGAAGAGTCTTTGAGGTATCCAGTTTCAACGAGGCGCTGTATGTCAGTGGATCTCGAGTACGACAGGAATACTAGAGAGCATTCTTGAATGCTTTGTCTCAAAAGGGCGTTGTCTCGAGCGTTCAGATACGGCGCTGATTGATCCGTGAAGCTCCGGTCACCATCATCGAAGATGGCAATTGTTCCGAGTTTGTGCGCTGGAGCAAGAATCACAGATCTAGAACCGACAATCACTCTTGGCGTCTCATCCAAAGCACGAAGGTAAGCCTCATAAATTTTGGATTTTGGTTGCTCTTGCGAGAAATTCGCAATGAAATCATCAAGGTCGAAAACACCAAGTGCTTCCAGGAGTATTTCTTGATCGCGAAAGTCTGGAACAGCAATGATTGTAGATTTCCCCTCTTTGAGATTCAAGGTTGCTATTGAACACATAGAGACCACCCAGCTTGGGAAGTTTCGTACATCGGGACCCACTCCAAGCGAAGCGATTGCGGGCCTTTCAAGCACGGCATGCTTCGAGGCCTTGCGCACAAGTTCTTGAGCTTGTGCGTTCTCTAGCAGTGTGGCCGCCTTCTCTGGAAACAGATGCGGTTCAGTTGAATCGATGTGCGCTTTGAAAGCTCTGGGCATGTGCGGTGGAACAGCGAGCTTCAAAATCTCACCAATAGACGACGCGGATCGAACCGCAAGCTCTTGTAGGAAGTCAATCAGCTCTGCCGACAGTGCAGGTTTTGTCCCAATGAATTCTTGAACGCTTGAAAGCTTCCCAGGGAAATCAGACGAGGTTTCAAGCTGGAAGATAAAACCTTCGTAGGCCTTCGCTGCCTTCCCAAAAGGGACTTTCACCCTTGAGCCAACACGCGCCACAGACACAAGCTCGTCTGGTACCAGGTAATCAAAAAGTTTATCTAGCTGTGGAAGATTCGAGACTACGGCAACCTTCGCAATTACTGGCATAGCTATAGCTTCAGTGCAGAACGAAGTTCCTCTACTCGATTCAACTTCTCCCAAGTGAATTCAGGCAGTTCGCGTCCGAAGTGTCCATAGGCAGCAGTCTTTTTGTAGATCGGTCTAAGTAGATCTAGTGACTCAACAATTGCTCGGGGTCTCAAGTCGAAGATGTCCCTGATTGCCTTCTCAATCTGCTCAGTGTCAACCTTCTCAGTGCCGAAGGTTTCCAGGTAAATACCGACTGGATTAGCAACACCAATTGCGTAGGCAACCTGCACTTCTGCACGATCGGCAGCTCCGGAAGCGACAACATTCTTAGCCACCCATCTCATGGCATAAGCAGCAGAACGGTCAACCTTAGAAGGATCTTTACCACTGAAAGCACCGCCACCGTGTCGAGAAGCTCCACCATATGTGTCCACGATGATTTTGCGCCCTGTTAGACCAGCATCTCCCTGCGGGCCACCAATAACAAACTTTCCGGTTGGGTTGATGAAAAGCTTTGCGTTTGAGAAATCGAGTCCAGACTCAGAAAGAATTGGATTCACAACCTGTTCGCGAATCGCAGCGTGAATCTCGGCCTGGCTGACTTTATCGTTGTGCTGAGAAGAAACGACAATCGCTTCAACTGTTCGAGGTGTGGATCCTTCGTAGCCAATCGTGACCTGGGTTTTGCCATCCGGCCTAAGAAAGTCAACCTGACCACTTTTTCTTACTGCGGAAAGCTTCTCAGAGAGCCTGTGAGCTAGAGCTATAGCCGTTGGCATGAAATTACTAGTCTCATTGCTTGCGTAGCCAAACATTAGACCCTGGTCACCAGCACCCTGCAACTCGTATGGGTCGGATGATCCACCATCTCGAACTTCTAGCCCCGAATCAACACCCTGAGCGATGTCTGGTGACTGCTGACCGATAGAAACTGAGACGCCACAGCTTGCTCCGTCAAAACCAATGCTCGAAGAGTTGTAACCGATGTCAAGTACGGTCTTTCGAACAATCGCGGGAATCTCAACGTATCCAGTGGTTGAAACCTCACCGGCAACATGGACCAGACCTGTTGTCACCATTGTCTCTACCGCGACGCGCGCATTAGGGTCCTCGGTTAGCATGGCATCAAGAATCGCATCTGAGATTTGATCACAGATTTTATCTGGATGGCCTTCAGTAACTGACTCAGACGTGAACTGACGCAAATTGCTCATTTGGATTCCCCTCTTGGTGACCTAACAACTTTACTGGAAACGATCTCCAAAACAGCCCTTGCAATCTCTAGCTTCGAACCCGAGAACCTAGTCGAATCGCTCTCAGAAACCAAAACTACCGAGTTCTGATCCGAGCCGAATACTTCGCCTGAGATGATGCTGTTAGCAAAGATAAAGTCGCACTTTTTTGAGAGGAGCTTTGTCTTGGCCAGCGACTCTAGATCATCTCCTGACTCCGCAGCAAAAGCGACGATCACCGCGTCTGATCCAGTGCTTTTGGTCCTTTCCGAGACAGCTGCGACTATGTCAGGATTTGCAGTGAGCGAGATCTGGATGTTCTCTCCGGAAGCAGACCTCTTAATCTTCACATCAGAAACAATAGTTGGGCTGTAATCGGCAACCGCTGCCGCCATGACCAGCAGATCAAAGCTGCCAATTGCATCATTGATGCTTTTGCTCAGATCAGATGCGCTGACCACATTCGAGTGTTCTATCCCCTGGAGCAAGCTCTGATCGACGTTTGCGGCAATAACTTTTACGCTTGCACCCATTTCGATGGCGGCTCTAGCAAAAGCTATGCCCTGCTTTCCCGAAGAGA
>JBIIQS010000118.1:0-3004 GCA_044341965.1 Rhodoluna sp. | reverse complement strand
CTCCCTAGCGTCAACCACTTCAGCCACAATTGATACGCTTTCGCCAACTGGCAGGTTGGTGATTGGAGTTAGCTCTCCCCTAGATGAATACCTGCGCGGATAGTGCTGCAGTAAATCAGCAACTGTTATAAGTCCTAGGTTTTTTGCGAAACTCTTGGCTGTTTTGTCACCCAATACTCGATCGAGTGCAGTGGTTGGAAGCAGCATGCTTCAATCTTCTACGAGAGAGTTGCCAAAAGCCGTTAGGCTTTGACAATCATGACAAGAATTATTGGTGGCCTAGTTGGCTCTAGAAAGCTAGCTTCTCCAGCAAAAAGCACTAGACCAACAGCAGATCGAATCCGAGAGAGTATCTTTAGCTCGCTTGAATCCAAAGGCGCCTTAGCTGGAAGCAAGGTATTGGATCTTTATTCGGGAACCGGTGCGCTAGGCCTAGAAGCTTTATCGAGAGGTGCGGTGGCTACCGTACTAGTTGAAAGCAACAAGATGGCTGCTGCGGTTTGCATCAAAAACGCGAGAACTGTTCAAGACGCTTTGAGCGATGAGGGCCAAGAAGTTTCAGCAAAAGTTCAGATCCAGCCGGTTCAAAAGTTTCTGGAAACAGCGACCGGTTCATTTGATTTGGTATTTATTGACCCGCCCTATGACCTAACTAACCAAGAAGTGGAGAAGAACCTTGAGTCACTTCGGCTTCTAGTTTCAGATAAGGCCTTGGTGCTTGTTGAGCGATCTTCTAGAGTAGATGCCTTTTCAACTGCAGGTTACGAGCTAGTTGATCAGAGGCCTTTCGGCGACACAGTTGTTTACTGGCTGAAACCGGCTTAGAAGCTTCTTTCGCCTTTTCCAAGATAGACCTGCTGAGGTCTTCCAATTCGATTGCTCGAATCTTCCATCATTTCGCGCCAGTGTGCGATCCAACCTGGCAGTCTTCCCATCGCAAACAATGCGGTGAACATTGGAGCTGGGAAGCCTAGGGCCTTATAAATCACTCCGGTGTAGAAATCAACATTTGGGTAAAGCTTGCGCTCCGCAAAGTATGGATCGGCTAAAGCTGTTGCCTCTAGGTCTTTTGCGATATCCAGCAGAGGATCCTTGATGCCAAGTTCTCCAAGTACCTTGTCTGCGGTTGCTTTGATGATGGTGGCTCTTGGGTCAAAGTTTTTGTAGATTCGGTGACCGAATCCCATAAGTCTGCTTCCCTCTTCTTTGTTCTTTACTCGATCAACAAACTGCTGAACGCTCTGTCCTGAGTCACGAATTTGAGTAAGCATGTCCAAAACAGCCTCGTTGGCTCCACCATGCAGTGGACCAAACAGTGCGTTGATTCCAGAAGAAACTGATGCAAACAAGTTAGCCTGCGCCGAGCCAACTAAGCGAACTGTTGAAGTTGAGCAGTTCTGCTCGTGATCAGCATGCAAAATGAGCAAGGTCTCAAGTGCTCTTGTGACAATTGGGTTCTGCACGTATTCTTCGGCCATTGTTCCAAAGGTTAGGCGCAAGAAGTTTTCTACTGTTGAAAGTGAGTTATCTGGATACAGCAAAGCCTGACCGAGGCTGGTCTTATAGGCGTAAGCTGCCAACACTGGAAGCTTGGCAAGCAATCTTCTGGTTGAAAGTTCAACTTGCTCTGGGTCTCTTGGGTCTAGTGAATCCTGGTAGAAAGTAGATAGCGCTGAAACTCCGGCTGCGAGAACCGACATCGGGTGGGCGTTTTGTGGAAAAGCATCGAAGAAGGACTTTAAATCCTCATGGATCAGAGTGTGCCTTCTAATGCTGTGATCAAAGGATTCAAGCTCTGGCTTTGTTGGCAGCTCTCCATAAATCAACAAGTGACTTACTTCTAAGAAGCTCTTCTTGGACGCAAGCTGCTCGATCGCGTAACCTCGGTAGCGCAGGATTCCAGCTTCACCATCAATAAAGGTAATCGCAGATTTAGTCGATGCTGTGTTGACAAATCCCTGGTCGTAAGTGTGCAGGCCAAGTGTTGAGTGAAGCTTGCTTATGTCCATGGCACTTGAACCCGCGGTTGCTTCAACAACTGGAAGCTCGAGGGTCTTGTCCTTGTAGCTGATAACTACTTTTTCGTTGTCAGGCAAAGCGCTCCTTGGGAATCAAAATCTCAGGCTCTAGCCTAAGCCATTTTGGAGTCTCAAAGCAGCTCTACTAATGTCGCTATCGGTTGCCGTGAGCGAGAATCGAACGTGCTTGGTTGCGTGCTCACCATAGAAGCTACCTGGCGCCACAACAATCCCGAGCTGCGCCATCTCACCCACGGTGCTCCAGCAGTCTTGACCCTTGGTTGCCCAAAGATACAAACCCGCCTCACTGTCAGTCACCTCAAAACCATATGCAGTTACCGCAGCTAGCAAAGTCTTTCGTCTATTTGAGTAAATTGCTTTTTCGGTAGCCACGTGTGTGCTGTCCCCAAGCGCAGCGATCACCGCCTGCTGAGTAGGAAAAGGCATGATCATCCCGGTGTGCATCCTAAGATTCACTAGGTCTCGAATCAGATCTTTCGAGCCAACTGCGAACGCGGCTCTATAGCCTGCCATATTGGACTGCTTGGAAAGTGAGTATAGGCACAAGATCCCATCGTGACTATCACCACAAACCCTAGGGTCCAAAACGCTTGGAATAACTTCCTTGTCCCACGGAGCACTCCAACCAAGTTCGGCGTAACACTCGTCGGAAGCAAGGAGCGCTCCAAGCTCACGGGCTCTGGCAACCGCCTTGGTAAAGCCTGCAACATCCAAGACTTTGCCATCTGGATTACCTGGAGAGTTAATCCAAATCAGCTTGGTGTTGTCAGGCCATTTTTCTGGATCGTCTTCAGAAACGAGCGTGGCTCCTGATAGTGCAGCCCCAACGGCGTATGCGGTGTACGCAACTTTTGGTTGAACTACTACATCGCCTGGGCCAATGCCTAAGAAAGTGGGGAGCCAACTTATTAGCTCTTTGGAGCCAATGGATGGCATCACTTGATCTGGATCTAGACCCGGTACTT
>JBIIQS010000117.1:0-3032 GCA_044341965.1 Rhodoluna sp. | reverse complement strand
ATAGGAGGAAATGAATGCGCAAGACAACAAAAGTTGTTGCAATCGGCCTCGGATTGACCATGATCCTTACTGGATGTGCCCCTGCATCTCCAGACGGTTCTGGTTCAACTGAAGCTGTTAGCTTGACGTGGATGACACGTCCAGACAACCAAGCAGAGGCTGACGTCTATGCCTCGATTTCAGATGAGATCACAGCAAAGGGTATTGGTTTAGACCTTACTTACGTTGCTGGAACTTCTGAAGGATCGCCTTACCAGGACAAGCTAAAAGTTGACATCGCAGCCGGCACAGCACCAGACGTGTTCTGGCTACCTGGAACTGACATCGCGAACTTCGCTAAGGATGGTCTGATCCTGAACATTCGCGAAGAAGCAGCAAAGACTGAGCACAGCGATGCTGATTTCTATGCTGGCCCAATGGCATCATTGACAGTTGACCCGGCAACCGGAGCAACCTCACCTGATTACCTATGGGGTGTACCTCGCGACGTTTCAACATTCGCACTGTACATGAACCTAGACCTAATTCAGGCAGCTGGCGTTGACGACCCACGTGAGCTAGCAGCTGCTGGCGAGTGGGACTGGGACGCATTCGAAGCTACTTCAAAGGCAATTACTGACCTAGGCGACGGAAACAAAGGTTTCGGAGCTGGCGGTTGGTGGGCTAACTGGGGTTACTTCGTACACTCTGCAGGTGGAGGCTTCTTCAACGAAGACCGCACCGCGTGTGCACTAGACAGCGACGAGTCAGTTGCTGGTCTTGAGTACCTAAAGGGCCTATACGACAATGGCTACGGAGTACCATTCGGTGAAGATGCTGAGCCTGGTTTCAAAGCCGGTCAAGTAGGTATGTTCATTAACGGTCGCTGGGCAACACCTGGCGCTCGCGAGATCACTGATTTCGCTTGGGACGTTGTTGAACTTCCAACCGGTGCTGTTGAAGGAAGAAACTGGCAGTTCTGGGGCGCTTACGTTGTAAACGCTAAGACCGCGAACCCAGCAGCTGCTTGGAAGCTAGTTCAGGAACTAACTAGCGCCGATGTTCAGGGCAAGATCTCTGAGCTTGGAGCTAACATTCCTTCCCGCGTATCAGCAGATGCAACCGAGAAATTCCTAACCTTTAGCCCTCCAGCTAACAACCAGGCATTCCTTAACGGCATCGCAAACAACCCAGTTGCAGAAGGTCCACTATGGAACGGTAACTGGCCAGCATTCGACGCTGCTGCCGGAAACGGAGTAACAGCATTGTTCACGGGTGACCGTACCCTGGAAGACTTCCAGGCAAATATCTGTACTGAAACTGCAGGCGCTTTTAACTAAGGCAGGCAATTAGGTATCGTTAGGTAATGCATACGCCCAGGCAGAATCTGTCTGGGCGTATGTATTACACAAATGGAGCATCGTGAAAAACTTACAGATTGTCTTAGAGCGAATTCGCAAAAACGATTGGCTCTCAAGAACTATTGACAAAGTGGCTGTCAGTTACGTTTGGATTTGGCAGATCTTCCTATCTGTAGCTTTTTTGGCTGCAGGTGTTTCTATTCTCGGATTACAGCAGGATCTGGGCTGGATTGCGCTTCCGGCATTCGCAGGCATTGTTGTCCTAATGTTTTTACAGGCGGTATCTGCCTTCCTGCTTCATAAAGGCAACTACCGCGGTCGCAGCATCGCAATCATCGGAAACGTTATTGCGATTGCACTGTTCTCATTCATGGCGTTCCAGATTTCAAACATGATTTCACTGTTTGACCTCATGAGCCAATCTTTCTTTAACTCATTTTTTGGCTTGTTGGTATTGCTCAGCGGTGTCGCCTGGTGGGTTGTAGCAGTGAGGGTGATTCGAAGACTAGATCCCGAGGATCTGTCAATCACAAACAAGGCTGACAGAAGTTTTCAAATCAAAGTTATCTACTTCTTCAAGAGGATTGGTCAATTCCTTACTCTTGTGGGCTCAATTCTATTCCTGGTGCAATTCAATCCCTTCTGGATGATTGGCGTTGTGTTTACCTCGCTGTTTTTCCCAAACCCATTGGCTTTCTTGTGTGTGGGATTAGCTTTCTTTGCATCAATCCAACTTCGGGCGTTGTTGTCCCCAAGTGTTTCATCGAAGCTCAATGCCACCCAGTCAGAAGAAGAGAGATTGACTGGCTGGTTGTTTGTGTCCCCAAGCATCATCGGTTTCCTAGCTTTCCTAGCCGGACCTTTGGTTTATTCGTTCGTGATGTCCTTTTTCAAGTGGAATGGAATAAATACCCCTACGTTTATCGGGCTCAAAAACTACGCTGACACACTGGGTCTCGAGTTTGCTGCATCACGAGAGTCACTGTCGACCGGATACTTTCAGATTGCTGAGCTCTTTGGGGTGTCAATCGGCGCTATAGACCCGTTGTTTTGGAAGGCCATTACCAACATCATGGTCTTCTTGCTCACCGCCGTGCCTCTCTCGGTGGTGATTGCGCTTATTCTTGCGACGCTTATTGAGCAGAGACTTCCAGGATCCAAAGTATTCCGAGCAGTATTTTTCATCCCAAGCGTTGCCGGTGTCATCGGCGTGACATTGATTTGGAAGCAGATGCTCAACTCCTCGGTGGGTTTCATCAACTACGCGGCCGGAGAGATGTTTGCTATCTTCAACTTCTTTTTACCCGGCGATCCGTTCCCAACGAGAGTCGAGATTGCCTGGCTGTCGTCCGAGCAATTTGCTCTTGCGGCAGTGGTCATAGTTTTTGTCTGGTCCCAATTTGGCTTCAATACGGTTTTGTATATTGCCGGTCTACAGTCGGTGTCTAAGGAGCTTTACGAGGCAGCAGAGCTAGATGGTGCTACTTCTTTCCAGCGCTTTTGGAACGTGACTATCCCTGCTCTTAGGCCAACAACCTTCTTCATCACTGCAACAACCGTGATTTTGGCTCTTCAATTGTTCGACATCGTATTTGCACTGAACTCACCAAACGTAGTTGGCTTCCCTAACAACGCGACCCTTACTCCGGTGGTTTACCTGTATCAATTAGGTTTCCAGCAGAACAGCTTTGG
>JBIIQS010000116.1:0-3055 GCA_044341965.1 Rhodoluna sp. | reverse complement strand
CAGAACTATTCTTGATCAGCTGGAGAAGTAGCGTTCCTTATCAGATTGGTTATACGCACGGTGGAAAGTCTTTCGCCCGCTTCGTTTGTCACCACGATTTCGTGAACAGTTAGCGTTTTTCCGAGTGACAATGCTGTCGCTGTACCAGTCACCAAGCCCCGAGTTGTGGACTTTGTATGGGAGGCAGAGATTTCAATTCCAACTGCGTGACCGTTTGGGTGAGCCCAAACGTTAGCGGCGAATGAACCTAAAGTCTCGCCAAGCACAAGATACGCGCCGCCGTGAAGCAAACCAATTGGCTGTGTGTTGCCTTCGACCGGCATCGTTGCGACAGCCCGCTCAGCGCTGAGTTCAAGAATCTGGATACCCATTTTCTCAGCGAGAGCCCCTACGCCTCGTTGTGCTGCAACTTGTTTTGCCACGTCGCTAAGAATTGGGTCTTGACCTGACATGCAACTTCCCTCTCATTGGTTTCACCTACAAGCAAAGTAGGCTTGCAATCATGAATCCTAAGCCTACCTTGATGCTTATTGACGGGCATTCTCTGGCTTTTAGAGCGTTCTATGCACTGAATCCATCTAACTTCAAGACGCCAGACGGTCAACACACAAACGCAGTTCATGGATTCATTTCTATGCTTCTCAACCTTCTCGAGGGTGAGAAACCAACGCATCTTGCGGTCGCATTTGACATCTCCGGCCCTTCGTTCCGCGCGACCGAGTATCCGGAATACAAGGGTAATCGGGGGGAAACGCCTCCGGAATTTTTCGGTCAAACCGAACTATTGGAAGATGCCATGAAGAGCATGAATATCAAAACCCTTACCAAAAAAGATTACGAGGCAGATGACATCCTGGCCTCGCTCGCCGATCAAGCCAGCGCCGCTGGATTCAAAGTACTAGTCGTTTCCGGGGACCGCGATACATTTCAGCTGATTAGTGAAGACACCACAATTCTTTACCCAGTCAAGGGTGTCATGAATCTAGCCCGGATGGACGATGCAGCTGTTCTAGAACGCTACGGAATCCATGCAAAGCAGTATCCAGATCTCGCAGCTCTGGTTGGGGAGACTTCAGATAACCTTCCCGGAATTCCAGGTGTTGGTCCAAAAACAGCGGCCAAGTGGTTGCAGCAGCATGGTGACCTGAAGACAATTTTAGAAAAATCCTCAGAAGTGCCTGGGAAAGTTGGGGAGTCACTCAGAGACCACAGTGAGCTCGCTCTTCGCAACCGCAGACTCAATCATCTTGTTCGGGACCTAGACATGGGCGTTGAATTTGAATCGTTCCGGCTAACCGCGGTTGATGAAGCTCAAGTCCGCACTGCTTTTTCCAAGATGCACTTCAAGACACTAACCGAACGAGTGCTTCGATTGCGCGGTATAGCCGGCACTCAAACCAACGGTCTAGGCTCCGCTCCTGCGACAATCAAGGCTGCACCCGTTCAGGAGAAAGCACCTAGACCTGTAATCGCAAAACTCGAAATACCGCCATCGATGGATATGTCTGAAACTGAGCTGATGAATTGGTTGTCGGGCCAGGAAGTTGTTGGCCTGGAAATTGAAGAAACCGAAAATTCATTGCTGTTTGGTTTTGCTGTTTCCGGCAAAAGAATCTTTCTCTCAGGAATGTACACTTCGTCACTTGCACTGTGGCTATCAGATAGCTCAAAGAAGAAGGTGCTGTTCGACTACAAGGGCACCAAAAGACTTCTTATGGAGCACGGTTTAGACATTGATGGTGTTTCAGATGACGCTCTACTGCTGGCTTACTTACTGAATCCGGTCCGTAGAAACTTCTTTGTTGACGACCTAGTTGAAGAGTACCTCGGAATTGCTGTTACTAGGTCCGACCCAAACCAGCTGATACCCGAGCAGGCAATAGACCCGAGTTTGGACGCGTGGCTTGCTTTTTCTCTGGCTCCAATAATGGCTTCACAAGTGGTATCCCAGAATCAAGATTCTGTTTATAGGCAGATTGAGCTCCCTAGCTCGAGATCGCTGGCATTGATGGAGAGTATTGGTGTTTCGATTGATGTCAAACTCTTGCGGAGTTTGTTTGAGACTCTGAGTGAAGAGGTTACCAAGATTGCCGACGCTTCGTTCAGGATCATTGGTAAGGAAATCAATCTTGCTTCGCCCAAGCAGCTTCAGGTTGTCCTATTTGAAGATCTAGGCATGAAGGGAACCAAGTCCCTGAAGACAGGGTTTTCAACAAACGCTGCTGCGCTCACTGAACTTTTTGAGCAGACAGGACATCCGTTTCTTGAGAAGTTACTCGCCCACCGTGATTCAACAAAGTTGAAGCAAATGGTTGAGACCTTGCTGAAGGCTGTAGAGGATGACTCAAAGATTCACACCACCTACGTCCAAACCGGAACCTCTACCGGTCGCCTAAGCTCCGAGAACCCAAACCTGCAGAACATTCCGATTAGAAATCCCCGTGGAGCGCAGATTCGTGACGCTTTCGTTTCCTCGAAGGGGTTTGAGTCAATAATGACCGCCGACTATTCACAGATCGAAATGCGCATCATGGCGCATTTGTCTGAGGACCCAGGTCTTATAGAAGCTTTCAAGGCAGGAGAGGATCTGCACCGTTTCGTAGGCTCGAGGATATTCGGCGTCAAGCCCCAAGATGTTACTTCGGAAATGCGAGCTCAGGTAAAAGCAATGAGCTATGGTCTGGTCTACGGGTTGAGTGAGTACGGGTTGGCCAAGCAGTTGGGTCTATCCAACGCTGATGCAAAGCAGCTAATGAAGGACTACTTTGAGCGATTCGGGGGAGTAAGAAGGTATCTCGCAAAGGTCGTTGAAGACGCAAAAGCAGTGGGCTACACCACTACCTATCATGGGCGTCGAAGACCGTTTGACGATTTGAATAGTTCGATTTTTCAGGTGCGGGAGAACGCTCGCCGGGCAGCTCTCAACGCACCCATTCAAGGAACAGCCGCAGACATCATGAAAATGGCCATGAACCAGATTCAGGACGCAATTGAGACCAAAGGAATGAAATCTAGGATGCTTCTCCAAGTCCACGATGAGCTTGTCTTTGAGGTT
>JBIIQS010000114.1:0-3155 GCA_044341965.1 Rhodoluna sp. | reverse complement strand
GCGAAAACGTCTAAAGACCTTAAGGGGACACGCTTAGCGTGAGTGAAGAGCTATCACTTGGTGATCCAATGCGACCAAGGAAGAAAAAGCTCAGTCGAGGAAACAACCGACCTCGGAAAAGTAAGAATGTATTCGTTGCATTCTTTATCGACCTAGTTGTTGTTATCGGTGCTGCTTTAGTTCTTTCACTGCTAATTAAGTCCTTCCTTATTCGTTCCTTCTTTATCCCCTCCGGGTCTATGCTGGAAACCCTTCAGATTGATGACCGCATAATCGTGAATCAATTAACTCCGGCTTTGTATCCGATAGAGCGCGGTGACGTCGTGGTTTTCAAAGATCCAGGTGGCTGGCTAGGGCCAGACGTGTCTGAGCCAACTGACCCACTGGTTATTTCGGTTGATTGGTTTCTTTCAACTTTTGGCATCACTGCGCCAGATAGCAAGCAGCACTTAGTCAAAAGAGTTATTGGCGTAGCGGGGGACAAAGTTATCTGCTGTGATGCCGATGGAAAAATTACAATCAACGCTGTGCCAATAACTGAGCCCTATATAAGCGCCGGACAGGCCCCATCGGCCATTGAGTTTGAAATCGAAGTGCCTCCTGGATCGCTCTGGGTGATGGGAGATAACCGAGGAAATAGCGAAGACTCTCGCTATCACGGTGATCTTCCAAGTAAAGGCTTTGTATCAACAGAGTGGGTCGTTGGCAGAGCTATGGTAATTAGCTGGCCATTTGAGAACTGGGCCTGGTTGGATAACTACCCCGATGTCTTCAAAAACATTCCCTAGCCTAGATTCCGAACGTCGAATCTTTGAACGAGGTAACCGCTTCGTAATTGGAGTCGATGAAGTCGGAAGAGGAGCTATCGCAGGACCGGTAGCTGTCGGCGTGAGCCTGATCGACAAAACCAATCCTGCTTTGGAAGCTTGGCCGGAGAAACTCCAGGACTCGAAGCTAATGACTCCAAAATCTCGACGCGAGATCGCTTCGCCACTTATGGACTGGGTCAGTTCTTACGCAGTTGGATTTAGTTCCAACAAAGAAATTGACGAACTTGGCATTTCGGAAGCTTTGCGGCTCGCAGCTGGGAGCGCTCTTGATGAGCTCTTCATGGATGCTAAAACCCGAAAGAGTATCGCTGAAGATGGCGCAGTGATCTTGCTAGACGGATCACAGAATTGGCTTGGAAAAGTGTCCTACGGACTCGATGTTCAGGTTCAGGTGAAAGCAGACACCAAATGCGTGAGTGTTGCCGCCGCCGCGGTCTTGGCCAAAGTCACCCGGGACTCACTGATGCAAGAGCTAGATACCCAAAACCCAGGTTACGGGCTAGCTGGGCACAAGGGATACGCCTCGGCTGCGCACATCGCTGCCTTAAGAGCCTTTGGTCCAACAGATATCCACCGAGTGACTTGGCTGACTAGGATTCTGGCCTAGGGCTGGAATAGAATAAAGGCCAGATGGAAGAAAACGAATACGAAGACTACGACAGACAAGCTGAAGTCGCGCTTTACCGCGAATATCGGGATGTTGTTGGAACCTTCAAATATGTAATTGAGACTGAGCGCAGGTTTTACCTCGCCAATGATGTCGAACTCAAAAGAGTTGACACCCCAAATGATTTCTACTTTGAGCTGACCATGAGTGACGTCTGGGTTTGGGACATTTATCGAACTGACAGATTCATCAAGTCCGTAAGAGTTCTTACCTTTAAAGACGTAAACGTCGAAGAGCTTTCAGGCAAAGCATACGAACTACCTAAAGAACTGGCCGTCGGCGAGTAGTTTCTCCACAGCTCTAGTTTTTTCAAACATCCAAAGCTAGCTTCTTGGAATAGTTCTTCCATGCCAATCCTCAGTGATCTAGAACTACACGAACTCACCCACGGCTTTCATCAGGGCACCTATTCAACAAAGCGAGCCTTAGACCTAGTCGCGGCAGCTGCTATCAGTATCGTTACTGAGCCAGGTGATCGAATGGCAGGAGCGCTAGCCAAAGCGCTGGGAACACAAGGATTACTTCAGCTCCTGATTGATGGCTTTGAGCCTGCGAGAGTTCTTGAAGCTTTGCATCAAGTAAGAGCGGCAGATTACTTGACAGAAATCTTTGGTGATTTACCAGGAACAATAGGTGACTCTAGGCAACGATGGCTTCCAAGATTTTCTAAGCAGTCGGTAGTGAATTTGCTCCAAAGGGCAAAGCAGCTAGATCTTTCCTTGTTACTTCCAGGCGATAATGACTGGCCGATCGGATTAAATGATCTAGAAGAGGGCGCGCCAGCGCTCATTTTTGCACAAGGGAACTACAAGTTACTTGGACGCCTGGCCATGGGAGTATCAATTGTTGGCTCAAGAGCTTGCACCGAGTACGGTGCAAAAGTCACTGCAAAGTTAGTTTCCGAACTTGCATTTCACAAGCTCCTAACCGTCTCCGGGGGAGCCACAGGAATAGATAGTCACGTTCATAGCCACAGCCTAAGAAACTCGCTACCAACGGTTGCGGTTATGGCAGGAGGGCTAGATCGCAAATACCCAAGTTCAAATTCAAAGCTATTTCAAGCCATTGCCAGAAACGGAGTTTTGATTGCAGAGCTAGCTCCGGGGGTAGCGCCATCACGTTGGCGCTTTCTGCAACGAAATAGATTAATCGCAGCTCTTACCCCAACAACCGTTGTTGTTGAAGCTGGAATTCGATCCGGCTCGATACGTACAGCAAACAACGCTATCGAGTTAGATAGGGAACTGTTTGCAGCTCCTGGTCCACTGACTTCAGCTTCCTCGGCTGGAACAAACTCTCTGATTGCCGAAGGAAAAGCAAAAGCTTTGATTGACACCAAATTGATTACCTCCGAAGTTATCGAGCCAGCAAGATTTAAAGACGGGTCCGCATTATTGATTCGTGCCCAAGATGCACTTCGAGACCTCAGGCAAGCAACCGGCGAACAAATTGCAAAAGCTGCCGGGTTAACGCTGTTTGAGCTAAACCTGGCCCTCGAAGAACTAAAAGCTCGGAATCAACTGAGGGTGGTTCAGGATTCTTTAGGGTCGCTCCATTACGCTTTGAAATATGCCAACAGAGCTTGAATACCTTCGCGATCAGTTCAGCCTTGAACTAGAAAACGGCAAAGGCTTCTCTCCAAATACGGTCAAGGCTTA
>JBIIQS010000113.1:0-3185 GCA_044341965.1 Rhodoluna sp. | reverse complement strand
CTCAATGAAGTCTTCGTATTCCTTTAGAGCATCCAAGATGTCTGCAGTTGCCTGAGGGGAAATCAAGTCAACTTCACCGTTAGCTAGAGCCTGAACAGCAGCCAGTGGATCTGCGATGATGCGAACTATGATTGTCTCGACTTTTGGAGATGGGCCCCAACTGTACTCAGGGTTTGCAGTCAAAGTTACGGACTGTTCAGCTACCAAGCCGGTGACCACATACGCACCGTTTGACACAAGAAGATCTGTGTTTTCTGGGTAGTCGGTAAAGTCATAACCGGTGCTCCACGCTTTGGAAATTGGTGCTAGAACAGCAAGGTCCTTGTTGTTTACTGCGTCAATTAGCTTCTGCTTTGCAGCCTCATCGGTTAGTTCCTCGTCTGGGAAAGCAATCTGAGTGGTGACGTGTGCAGAAACACCAATTCCGAATTGAATCTCCCAGTCAACTCTTGGCTCATCGTAAATTAGTGTCAGACTTCTTCCGTCATCTGAAATAACTGGTGTCTGGGTTACTAGGTCTAGACCTCCACCACATCCAGCGGAGTCAAAAAATACTCCGCTGTCAACCTCTTCTTGGTTGGTGACTTCTCCCGTTTCTTCGTCGTACGCTACCTCTACGTTGTTTAGCAAACAGCTGTTTGCAACCCATGCTAGAAGCATGTCAGATGCGTCAACGGCTGCGCCGTCTGACCACTTAACACCAGAGTTAACCGTGTACTTGACGGTCAGTGGGTCGTTGCTGACTAGCTCGTAAGTTCCAAACTGCTCATTCTTAATGAGGTTTGATTCTGAGTCGTAGTAGTTGAAGCCTGAGTTAGCCATGTACAAAATGTTTGCGTTGGCTGAAGCATTTCCATTTGATGTGGATGAGTTAGCTGAATAGAACCCCTGGTTCCATCCAACTGAGATTGAGCTTCCCTCAACGATATCGGCAGCACCAGTGGCACAACCCGATAGCAGTAGAGCAGAAGCTGCAGTTGCGGCAATTACTCCGCTAATGCGCTTGTTTTTCATATGTCTCCTACTTGGTTTACGTGACAAGGTTAACGCCGTCTAAAATCTAGGCTCGTCCCTCGTTCTACCTGATAAATCTAGTAAACGGCAGGGAAACAACTAGTAGTTTTCTCGAATTGTTGCCAAATCGTGCTTAAGTGGCCACCTAGAGTCCAGGTCTGGGAGACTAGAGGCATGAACTCGCCCTCGGAATTGGTGCTCATCTACGATGGGGACTGCCAATTTTGCAGGCTCAGCCTTGATTTTGGCCTAAGAGCCCTAAAGAAATTCCCCGTATACGTGGCCTTTCAGAAAATCAACCCTTTGGAGTTTGGCTTGACCCAAGAACAGGTCAAGTCCCAGATCTGGACAGTTGGTGGGGGCAAACCCCCTGCTGGAGCGCATTTGGCAGTGGCGGTTTTGCTGGGAATGCAATCCAACCCGATCTACCGAGCTCTGGGATGGCTGATCAAGACTCCTCCAACTTCCTGGCTGGCCAGAAAGTTGTACTTCTTTATAGCGGCCAATCGACACCGACTTCCAGGTGGGTCTCGGGAGTGCAAACTCACGGACACCTACAAGGGCACCCAAAGCTAGTACCTCGGATCCAAAACAACAGCTCCTCAAATGCGTGTTGCTGACCAGCTTTTGAATTGCTGATAGATTCTTTTTTGCAACCGAAATTTGGTTGTAGCTTTTGTTTCCTTTTGGGGGAAGTCGGTGAAAATCCGACGCTGACCCGCAACCGTGAGTTGATTATCAACAAGTCGGAATGCCCAAGTGGAAATAATTGGCTCCAAATATACCGTCGAGGTCTACGGGTGGAGTCGGGTAGCAACTTACTCGATGAACCCTTGAACGTTTCGCTAGAGATGTTTTCAAGGGTTCTTGTGTTTTTGCCCCGCCTTCGCATCTAACTTCCAAATGCGAAAGGTTCCAAATGAACAAGAAAGTAACTCCAAGAGTGCGAAAAATCCTTGCACTCTCATCAGCCGCAATAACAGTTGCAGTTCTGGTTGTCCTCCTAGTTTTGAGCATGGGTGGGACGCAGTCCAAACACTTGGCCACAGCCCAGTTCCTCAAGTCCCAGTTTGTCCTTGGTGAGTATCTAGAGGGTTTCTCCCCTGGAGTTCCCGAGTACGGATTCTCGCTAGAAGCCGTTTCCCAACTTAGCCAAACTAGAGAAGTCGATTCCTCTATTGCAATTAAGTTCCTGCTGGAATCAGAGCCTGACTTCTTATACTCATCCGAAACCGGGGAGATTATTCCAGGTCTTGCAGGTAAGTACTTGTTTGCATCGAAAGTTACTGGCGCTGCAAATGGAGCACAAACACAAATGGTTGTTGGTTCCCTTAGTGAGCTGATCCAAGAAGATGGCACTTTGACTCTGACCACCGCGAGCACCTTTGACTATGCCTGGATGAGTCTGGGTCTTTACGCCCAGGATCAGCAGGAAATGGCAAAGAATGTTGCGGCGGTTCTTCTAACTCTTGCCAGAGAGGACGGGGGGTTTGGTTTTGATAATTCAGAATTCACAACTGCTTCCAGCACCGACGCAACCGCCATGGCCATCATGGCCCTTGAGCTATCCAAGGATCTAGACCCCGCGCTAACGGCCACCAAGCAAAGCTCCATCGATGCGGCCTTGGCATACCTAGATTCGGGCTTGGTTGATGGAAGTCACTTTGTGGCATTTGACGCGGTGGACATTAACGGCACCGCTCTTGCTCTGATGGCATATCTAGCAACACGCGGTGAGCTAAACGAAGATGTCCACACCTACCTAGTGGCCCAAATTCAGGAAGATGGCGGCATCGGATCTCCTTGGGTGGAAAACGCCGGTGACCGCTTTGCAACCGCTCAGGGTTACCTTGCTCTTGAGGGCAAGAGTTACCTAACTCTTCTAGGTAGGTAGTCATGCGCTCCAGGGCAAGACTTATTGTTCTTAGCGCACTAATTTTGTTAGTGGTCGCTGGGAGCGTCTTGTCCTGGGCACTGGAAAACAATGTCATCGAGACAACCTCTGCTAAGCAGGTTGAGGTTAGTTATAGCGAAGGTGCTTGTGAGAAACCTGGAGTCACAATGGTTATTGACTTTGGAGATTCCGCGGAGCGTGATCCAATTATTCGTTGCGCGAATGACTTTGTTGGCTCTGGGTGGGAAGTTTTTCAAGCGACGGCAATTGATGTTTC
>JBIIQS010000112.1:0-3224 GCA_044341965.1 Rhodoluna sp. | reverse complement strand
GCCATGGGTACGGAACTCCAGGAGCGTAAACCTACTCTTGAAGACTTTCAAAATTTAGAAGGTTGTAACGAAATTCTTAATGTCACAAGACCAGACATAGTAAAAAGCGTTCACGACGCCTATTTTGAAGCCGGGATTGATTGCATCGAGTCCAATACCTTTGGAGCAAACTGGTCAAACCTTTCCGACTACGGAATCGAAGACCGAATTGAAGAGCTAGCTGAAGTCGGAGCAAGAATTGCTCGTCAGTCCGCCGATGGCTTTACCGAGAAAGATTCCAGGCCGCGCTGGGTTTTGGGCTCCATGGGACCTGGAACAAAACTTCCAAGCCTGGGCCACGTTGACTACGCGTTTCTAAGAGATACCTTCAAGGAGCAAGCCGTTGGCCTAATCAAGGGTGGCTCCGATGCTTTCCTGGTTGAAACCTCACAGGACTTACTCCAAACCAAAGCAGCCATTAATGGCTGCCGCATGGCTATTTTGGAAACTGGAACCAGGCTGCCCATCTTTGTTGAAGTAACTGTTGAAACCACAGGCACCATGCTTATGGGTTCTGAAATTGGTGCAGCGCTTACCGCTATCGAACCACTTGGTGTGGACATGATCGGTTTGAACTGTGCAACGGGACCCACCGAAATGAGTGAGCACCTTCGTCAGCTTTCGAAGCACTCCAGAGTTCCGGTCATGGTTATGCCAAACGCGGGTCTTCCGGTCCTAACCGCCAACGGTGCAAGCTACCCACTGGGCCCAGAAGAGTTGGCAACTGCTCACGAACAGTTTGTTAAAGAATTCGGCTTGGCAATGATCGGTGGTTGCTGTGGCACAACACCTGCTCACTTGAAGGCAGTTGTTGACCGACTCGGTCAGTCAAGCACTCACTCAAGAACTATCGAGATTGAACCGGGTGTTGCAAGTTTGTACCAGCACGTTCCTCTGACTCAAGACAATACCTATCTTGCAATTGGTGAAAGAACTAATGCCAATGGTTCCAGAGCCTTCAAACAGGCAATGCTTGATGAAAGATGGGATGACTGCGTCGACATCGCGCGCAAGCAAGTTCGCGATGGTGCTCATTTGCTGGATGTCTCTGTTGACTATGTCGGCCGAGACGGTGTGGCCGACATGCGAACCCTAGTTTCAAAACTAGCCAGCGCTTCAACATTGCCACTTGTTATTGACTCAACTGAGCCAGCGGTTATTCAAGCAGGTTTGGAGCTAATCGGTGGAAGACCTGTTGTGAACTCCGTGAACTTCGAAGACGGCGATGGGCCAAATTCTCGCTTTGCCAAGATCATGCCATTAGTAAAAGAACACGGTGCAGCCGTGATTGCGCTAACTATTGACGAACAGGGTCAGGCAAGAAACCAGGCTGACAAGGTACGTATCGCTTCGAGATTGATTGATGACCTAGTTTCTAAGTGGGACATGAGGGTAGAAGACATCATCGTCGATGCTCTAACTTTCCCGATAGCCACCGGTCAGGAAGAAACCCGCCGAGACGGCCTAGAAACCATTGCCGCCATCAAAGAAATCACCACCAAGTACCCAGGTATTCACACCACCCTAGGTGTCTCCAACGTTTCCTTTGGTTTGAACCCGGCGGCTAGATCGGTCCTGAACTCGGTTTTCCTGCACGAAGCTACCCAGGCAGGACTCGATTCCGCCATAATCGACGCCGCCAAGATTGTTCCACTGGCGGACATCCCAGAGGATCGACTAAAGGTCGCTCTTGATTTGATTTACGACCGCCGTGAATACGACGCGGACGGCAATCTTACTTATGACCCGTTATCTGCGATGTTGGATCTATTCGATGGTGTTGACTCCGCATCGATTCGCGATGCTCGCGCAGCTGAGCTAGCAGCATTGCCAGTCAACCAAAGACTTGAGAGACGAATCATCGATGGGGACTCCAAGGGTCTAGAAGACGATCTCGAACTATCAAGATCTGAAGGAAACAAGCCGCTTGTAATCATCAACGACTACCTGCTTGCTGGAATGCAAATTGTTGGGCAGCGATTTGGCGCCGGCGAGATGCAGCTACCTTTTGTTTTGCAATCTGCGGAAGTTATGAAATCAGCCGTCGCACTTCTAGAGCCATACATGGAAAAAAGTGAAGCTGCCGGCAAGGGAAAGATTGTCCTAGCCACAGTTCGAGGCGACGTTCACGACATTGGCAAAAACCTCGTTGACATTATCTTGACAAACAACGGCTATGACGTGGTGAACATCGGTATCAAGCAGCAGGTTGCTGACATCATAAAGGCCGCTGAAGAGCACAATGCTGACGTCATCGGTATGAGTGGTCTACTTGTGAAATCAACCGTTGTTATGCGTGAGAATCTTACAGAACTGGGTTCTAGAGGACTTGCCAAGAAGTGGCCGATCATTCTTGGCGGCGCTGCCCTGACCAGATCTTTTGTTGAAGACGACTTAGCTGGCGAGTTTGATGGAACGGTGCGATACGCCAAAGACGCTTTTGAAGGACTCGATCTGATGGAGCCGCTGGTTGCAATTGCCCGCGGCGCCGATGCCGAATCAGTTGGTTTGAAGCCGCTAAAAAAGAGAATTCATGCTCAGAGCAAGTTGGTTCTAACTGAACCTGAAAACATGCCATCACGGTCAGATGTAGCTAGCGATAACCCTGTTCCAACACCTCCTTTCTGGGGAACCAGAATTGTGAAGGGTATCGCGCTTGCCGACTTCTCTTCTTACTTGGACGAGCGTGCAACATTCATGGGCCAATGGGGACTAAAGCCCACCCGAGGTGATGGTCCAGGTTACGAGGAGCTAGTTAGAACCGAAGGAAGACCGAGGCTTAGATATTGGTTAGATCGCATTCTCTCTGAAGCAATTGCTGACGCATCGGTTGTTTACGGATACTTCCCTGCGGTTTCAGAAGGCGAAGATCTAATTGTTTTGCACCACGATAACGATCCATCCGGACTAGTTGGCAAAGCTGGCTTGCTTGCACCAGATGGCGGATCGGGTGGAGCTATCGGCACTGACCGCATGAGATTTAGCTTCCCAAGACAAAGAAGAGATGGCCACCTTTGCCTATCCGATTACATTCGCTCCAGAGCATCAGGTGAGATCGATGTGTTTGGGGTTCAGCTTGTGACCTTTGGTTCTGCTGTGGAAAAAGTTACCAAGGTGCTTTTCGAAGACAACAGCTACCGCGACTACATGGAGCTAAATGGTTTGGCGATGCAGCTCACCGAGGC
>JBIIQS010000111.1:0-3256 GCA_044341965.1 Rhodoluna sp. | reverse complement strand
ACTTGTAAATCAGAATGTGGAAAGGACAGTTCATCGGCTTCAGGTAATAGTCCTGGCCTTGCTTGCGAATAACTCCATTGTCATCGAGCTCTTCATCAAGCTTCATTGGGGGGAACATGCCTTCTGAATACCAAGCCAAGTGACCAGAAGTTTCGAAGAGGTTGGATTTAGTAATGTGAGGCGAATAAACAAAGTCATATCCGGCTTGCTCGTGACGCTGTCTCGAGTAATCCTCCATCACGCGACGGATAGTTCCACCTTTGGGATGGAAAACCGCCAAGCCTGATCCGATTTCCTCAGGGAAAGAGAAAAGATCTAGCTCTTGACCCAAACGTCGATGATCTCTTTTGGCAGCTTCTTCCATTCGCTCCAAATGAGCTTTTAGTTCGTCCTTAGAGGCCCAAGCGGTTCCGTAAATTCTTTGTAGCTGCTTGTTCTTTTCATTGCCTCGCCAATAAGCCGCGGCTAGCCTAGTGAGGCTAAAGCCATTGCCAATCATGCGAGTGTTTGGCAAGTGAGGACCGCGGCATAGATCCTTCCAAATAGTTTCACCCGATTTTGAATCGGTGTTGTGATAAATCGTTAGCTCCCCTGCTCCCACTTCCGCAGCACCTTCAGCTAGATCACTAGAGCCTTTGAGTGAAACCAGTTCAAGTTTGTAAGGCTCATCGGACAACTGGTTGCGGGCCTCGCCCTCACTGACAACTTTTCGAACAAAGCGCTGACCCGAGCGAATAATTCGCTCCATCTCTTTTTCGATACCTTTGAGGTCTTCCGGTGTAAAAGCCTCAGCAACATCAAAGTCATAGTAGAAGCCATCAACAATAGGTGGGCCAATTCCCAATTTGGCTTTGGGGTTGATGCTTTGAACGGCTTGCGCCAGCACATGAGCGGTTGAGTGTCTAAGGATGCTCAATCCGTCAGGGGAGGAAATAGAAACGGCCTCAACCAAGTCGCCTTCTGAAACGATGTGTGCCAAATCCCTTAAGTCACCAGAAACGCGCATCGCAACAACAGCCTTGTCGGAAAACAGCTCAAAGCCGGTAGTACCGGGCTTTACCTGCTGCTTTACCCCATCTACAGCGATGGATATCTGTTGATCCAATTGAGTCTTCCAATCTGGCCTTTGACTATGGTCAATCCTAACCAGCTAGGAGCATTGGTCTTGGTAACATTGCGAGTCTAGATAAGCCTTGGAAGAAGCAAAATGGAAACCTCTCAGCCTCACGTAATCACGCTCGAACTTGCAAAGAAGCTCAATTGGCTGCGAGCTGCGGTTCTTGGAGCGAATGATGGAATCGTATCTACCGCAGGACTCGTAATGGGTGTGGCTGGAGCTACAACCGATAATGGTGCGATCTTGATTGCCGGTGTTGCAGCTTTAGTGGCAGGTTCAATCTCAATGGCAGGTGGCGAATACGCCTCTGTCAGCGCTCAACGAGACAGCGAGATAGCGTCAAGACTGAGATATGAGGGTAACCATCGAAAGTTTGCAAAAGACGAACACGTCTCTCCTATGTCTGCTGCTGTTGCTTCGTTTATCTCGTTCGCACTTGGGTCCGTTTTACCCATCGTTGCCATCACTGGACCATGGACCGAGTATCGGGAAGTGGCAACGATTGTTTCAGTGGTGATCTCGCTTGCAATCACAGGATATGTCGCTGCGATTATCGGAGGGGCAAAGCCGCTTCGACCAGTCCTTCGGAATGTCGCTGTTTCGTTAGTGACGATGGCAGCAGCTTATGGAGTTGGAATGCTACTTGGAGTGGCAGTGGCCTAGGCCTTCAGCTTCAGAGTCTTTGCCGTCGCGCTCAATGATTCACGAGCTTTTGATGGGTCATCATTTAGCTTCAAACCGTAGCTTGGCACCGAGTTTGCAATGCCCTTCATCCAAGCGTTCTGAGATTCCGGGAACATTCTCGAAGCAACATCAAGCATTACCCGAGTCGCAACCGACGCACCAGGCGAGGCTCCGAGCAACCCAGCGATCGATCCATCGGCCGAGCTAATGACCTCGGTTCCAAACTGAAGCACTCCTAGACCGTTGACTGGCTTGATAACTTGGGCTCTTTGTCCGGCCTCGTAAAGCTGCCAATCTTCCGCCTTCGCGTTTGGAACAAACTCTCTAAGGCTTTCAAGCTTTTGTTTTGAGGATTTGAAAATCTCTTTGACCAAGTAGATAACCAAAGGAAAGTTCTTTAGGGCCACGGACAGGTAAGAAACTATGTTTCCTAAACGAATTGAGGCTGGAAGATCAAGCCAGGAGCCGTTTTTGAGGAACTTCAGGTTCAAACCAGCGAAAGGTCCAAATAGTAAAGAGGTCTTACCGTCAATCACTCTGGTGTCTAGGTGGGGAACAGACATGGGTGGTGCGCCAACAGCTGCTTGTGAATACACCTTTGCCTGATGCCTTGCAACCAGTTCAGGATTCTCGGTCTTAAAGAAGTGTCCACTGACAGGAAATGTTCCATAGCCATTGATCTCTTTGATCTTTGCTTTTTGCAAAAGCTTCAAAGCCCATCCCCCGGCACCCACAAACACTCGTGGCGAGCTGAATTCGAATTTGGAGTCGGTGTCTTTCCCTGCAACAAGCCACGAGTCGTTGTTGCGATCAAGTGAGCGAACTTCGTGACTAGTTAGAACTTCGACGTCTTTGGTTTTCAGCCAAGCAAAGAGTTGCTCGGTCAGCGCACCGTAATCAACGTCGGTTCCTTGGTCAATTCTGGTTGCTGCAACATCAGATGGGCGGCGACCTTCAATCATTATTGGCGCCCATGCGGCAATTTGTTCAAAATCTTTGGAGAACTCAATTCCGGCAAACAGAGGCTGGTCTTTTAGGGCCTTGTAACGACGCTCGAGATAGTCAACGTCCTTCGCGCCTTGAACGAATGTCATGTGCGGAACGGAATGAATGAATGTTTCTGGATCCTTAAGGACACCATCTTTAACCAAGCTTGACCAGAATTCCCTGGACTCCTGGAATTGCTGGTTAATCGATATTGCTTTTTCTGCAGATGGAAGATTTCCACTTGGGTCATCTGGCATGTAGTTGAGTTCGCAAAGTGCTGCGTGTCCCGTGCCTGCGTTGTTCCAAGCGTTTGATGATTCCATGGAGACTTTGTCGAGGCGCTCCAGAACAATCATTTTCAATTCAGGATTTGCCTGACGAAGTAAGACCGCCAAGGTGGCGCTCATAATCCCGCCACCTACGAGGATCAAGTCGTACTGCCTAGTTGTTGGCACTTACTTTCCTTCT
>JBIIQS010000110.1:0-3332 GCA_044341965.1 Rhodoluna sp. | reverse complement strand
CTCAAAGGTGATCTCAGCATCGCCCTGAAAACTAAATTCGGACTCTAGAGATTCCAGAATGGCAATTAGATCAGCCGCGGGAAGAAGCGATGGAGTTCCGCCACCAAAAAAAACAGTCTTTAGTTTCCTTGGCGCAAGATTTGATTGCTGCAAAATATTGGCGGAGAGGGTGATTTCACCAATTAGTGTCGCAGCAAAATCACTTTGCTTTAGGGTTCCAAGTTCACTTGAGGTATAGGTGTTAAAATCACAGTAGCCACACTTAACGGTGCAAAAAGGTATATGCACGTAGGCATGAAAAGATCTGGATTCTGAACCAGAAATCTCAGATTCCGAAAACAATCCGTTTTCTGGAGGCTTGTCGCCTATAGGAAGAGGGGCAGCCAATTACTTAGCCTTCTTTTCGCCCTTTTTTTCGCTATCTGAAGAAAGTGCGGCAATGAAGGCTTCCTGCGGCACTTCAACTCGTCCAACCATCTTCATACGCTTCTTCCCCTCTTTTTGCTTCTCTAGAAGCTTGCGCTTACGAGAAATGTCTCCTCCGTAGCACTTAGCAAGCACGTCCTTTCGAACAGCGCGAATTGATTCACGGGCAATAATTCGGGCTCCAATTGCGGCCTGAATCGGAACTTCAAATTGCTGCCTAGGAATAAGTTCACGAAGCTTTCCGGTAATCATCACACCGTAGGCGTAGGCCTTGTCCTTGTGAACAATGGCGCTAAACGCGTCAACTTGCTCTCCTTGTAATAGCAAGTCAACCTTTACCAAATCACCCTCAGCCAAACCCACTTCTTCGTAGTCCAATGATCCGTAACCCTGAGTTTTGCTCTTGAGTTGATCAAAAAAATCGAAGACAATCTCGGCAAGTGGAAGGGTGTAACGAAGTTGCACCCGATCCTCCCCAAGATATTGCATGTCAATAATGACGCCCCGACGAGACTGACAGAGCTCCATGATTGTGCCAACGTAATCCTTGGGCGCCAAGATTGTGGCCTTAACCATCGGCTCCAAAACCTTTTTGATTTTGCCGGTAGGAAATTCGCTGGGGTTAGTGACAGTCACTTCTTTGCCATCATCAAGAGTTACTTCATAGACAACCGACGGGGCAGTTGCAATTAGCTCCAAACCAAACTCGCGCTGCAACCGCTCGGTAACAATTTCTAGGTGCAGCAGCCCCAAGAAGCCGCAGCGGAAACCAAAACCTAGAGCGACGGACGTTTCGGGTTCATAAACCAGAGCAGCGTCGGAAAGCTTCAGTCGATCAAGGGCTTCTCGAAGATCAGGATAGTCTGAGCCATCAATTGGGTAAACGCCCGAGAAAACCATCGGAAGTGGTTCTGAGTAACCGGTCAGAGCCTCGGTGGCTGGCTTTGACACTGTGGTTACAGTGTCACCGACCTTGGACTGGCGAACATCTTTCACGCCAGTAATCAAATAGCCAACTTCCCCAACACCCAACCCCTGCGTGGGTTCTGGCTCAGGTGAGCTCACTCCGATTTCGAGTAACTCGTGTACGGCACGAGTGGACATCATCTGAATCTTCTCCCGAGGTGATAAAGATCCATCAATCATTCGGATGTATGTCACCACTCCGCGGTAGCTGTCATAAACCGAGTCAAAAATCATGGCTCTGGCAGGAGCGTTCGCGTCACCAACTGGAGCCGGAACCGTGGCGATGATCTTGTCCAAAAGCTCGGAAACTCCAACGCCTGTCTTTCCCGATACTCGAAGGCAATCAGCCGGGTCTCCCCCAATAAGGCTCGCTAGCTCTTCGGCGTATTTGTCAGGCTGAGCTGCTGGAAGATCAATCTTGTTTAGAACTGGAATGATCGTTAGCTCGTTCTCCATGGCGAGGTATAGGTTTGCAAGAGTCTGGGCTTCGATACCTTGAGCTGAATCAACTAGAAGCACCGCTCCTTCACATGCAGCTAGAGATCTTGAAACCTCATAGGTAAAGTCCACGTGACCTGGGGTGTCGATCATGTTCAAAGCAAAGACTTCGCCTTTCACTTCCCAAGGCATACGAACTGCTTGAGACTTAATGGTGATGCCTCGCTCGCGCTCAATGTCCATACGGTCTAAGTACTGGGCCCGCATCGACCGATCATCCACTACCCCGGTTAGCTGAAGCATTCGGTCAGCCAAAGTGGACTTACCGTGGTCGATGTGGGCAATGATGCAGAAGTTTCGAATTTGCCCCGGAGCCGTCTTGGACGGCTGCAGCTGAGATTTGGCGCGTGGCGACAAGGCAATTTCCTAAAAACTATGGGGGTCAAAGCTAGCCTCCATTGTCCCATAACGCTAGCCAACTAGCTGGCTTCTGCCCCAATACTGGTTGCTCTAGGCGGGGACCAGCTAGTAAGCTTGTCAAAGTTGGGTTTCCCCAAAACGAAAGAAAAATAAATGGCAAATATCAAATCTCAGGTCAAGCGTATTGGCACGAACATCAAGGCCACCGAGCGCAACCGCGCTGTAAAGAGTGAGCTAAAGACCGTTGTTCGCGCAGCCCGTGAAGCCTCCGTTTCCGGTGACAAGGCAACTGCTGCAGCGGCCTTAAAGGTTGCAAGCCGCAAGCTTGATAAGGCAGTATCCAAGGGCGTCATTCACAAGTCCCAAGCTGCCAACCGTAAGTCAGCTCTTGCCAAGAAGGTAGCTGGACTCAAGTAAAGATCTTTAGAAACTTACCGAGGTCATTAGACCTCGGTATTTTTTTGCCCTCTATTTGATAGCAGCAGCACAAGTTTCTCAAGCGCAAACACCGTATCGCGCTCCATACCTTTTACTGCAGCATCGGCGGTGGCAACTGCCATTACAGCCTCTGCTAAGCCCTCTTCACTCCAGCCCGCTAGATCCTTCTGGGCTCGCTGTATCTGCCAGGGTTGTGCGCCAACAGTTGAAGCACTTGCATACTTATTGCCGTAGACCTTGGCCATCAGGCGAACCTTCATTGCAAATGCCGCCACCACCGGAACTGGATCAGCACCGGTTGCGATCACGTGCCTTAAAAGTGCCAGCGCCTCAGCAGATTTTCCAGACAGAGCTGCGTCAGCTACCTTGAAGGCGTTGGTTTCAACTCTTCCCCCGTAATACTTATCGACCATAGCTTCATCGATACTTTCACTCTGGTCAGAAAGTAGCTGCGTGCAAGCAGCGGCAAGCTCAGCGAGGTCATCTGCAAAAGCATCCGATAGCGCTCTGACTGCTCCAGGTGATATTTTCCTATCCGCGGCTGCAAACTCGGCTTGAATAAAGGCAGCCTTATCGCTGTCCTTGTCGATCTTGGCGCAGGCGATTTCAATCGCGGCATCGCTTAGCCGTATCGCATCAACGAG
>JBIIQS010000109.1:0-3365 GCA_044341965.1 Rhodoluna sp. | reverse complement strand
GGAATGAAGCGCCGCTATGGCCAGAACGTGCCAGAGCTTCAAGCCAACCAGGCCAAGTACGAAGTAAGCGTCATCGCACAAATGGGATTTCCTGGCTACTTCTTGGTAGTGGCTGACTTTATTGCTTGGGCTAGGTCTCAGGGTATTCGAGTTGGTCCAGGCCGAGGTTCTGCTGCAGGATCAATTGTTGCTTTCGCACTTGGCATTACCGAGCTTGACCCAATCGTTCACGGTTTGATTTTCGAGCGCTTTTTGAATCCTGATCGAGTTTCACCCCCTGACATTGATGTCGACTTTGATGATCGCCGCAGGGGAGAAGTAATTCGCTACGTGAGCCAGAAATATGGCGAAGACCGCGTAGCGCAGATTGTGACTTTTGGAACCATCAAAGCCAAGCAGGCACTGAAGGACTCCGCTCGAGTGCTGGGAATGCCCTACGCGGCGGGTGAGAAGCTAACAAAACTAATGCCCGGAATGGTACTTGGCAGAGACATCTCTCTGGGAGAACTTGTCGAAAAACCCTTGGACAAAAAATCAGAGGAAACCTCGAGATACAAAGAGGCTTCCGAGTTTAGGGAAGCCCTCGAGTCCGATCCGGATTCGGCAAAGATCTTCGAGTTAGCCAGAGGCCTTGAGAACCTAAAGCGCCAGTGGGGAGTTCACGCGGCCGGTGTAATTATGTCGGCCGAACCACTTATAGATGTGATTCCGATTATGCGTCGCGATGATGACGGAGCGGTGATAACCCAGTTTGATCAACCACCTTGTGAAAAACTCGGTCTTCTGAAGATGGACTTCTTGGGCCTTAGAAACCTCACCGTTTTGGATGATGCTCTAGTGAACATTCAGGCCAACCGCGGAGTGACAGTTGTGTTGGAAGAGCTAGACCTGAACGCGGATAAAAACACCTTTGATCTACTGTCGCGCGGAGAAACACTAGGTGTTTTTCAGCTCGATGGTGCGCAGGTTCGATCCCTTCTTCGCACCCTAAAGCCCACCGAGTTTGAGCACATCTCGGCCGTTATTGCGTTGTATCGCCCAGGTCCGATGGGCGAGAAATCCCACACCAACTACGCGCTTAGAAAAAACGGATTGCAAAAATCAGAACCGGTGCACCCGGAGCTTGCTGAAACACTTGCAGATATTCTTGACCCTACCTATGGCCTGATTGTTTATCAGGAACAGGTAATGGCCGTTGCGCAAAAAGTAGCGGGATTTAGTTTGGCTCAGGCCGACTTACTGCGCCGAGCGATGGGCAAAAAAGACAAGAAGGAACTAGATCGTTCCTATAAAGACTTCAGTAGTGGAATGCTTGTGCAAGGATATTCAGAAGCTGCAATCGAAACTCTCTGGAAGACTCTGTTGCCGTTTGCCGACTACGCCTTCAACAAGGCACACAGCGCCGGTTATGGAGTTCTTAGCTATTGGACTGCCTACCTAAAGGCAAATTTCCCTGCAGAGTACATGGCAGCTCAACTAACTTCGGTTGGGGATTCCAAAGACAAGCTCGCTATTTATCTAAACGAATGCCGACGAATGAACATTCAAGTTCTTGCCCCCGATGTGAATCAATCCGTGGAGGCCTTCACTGGAATTGGCGAGAACATCCGATTCGGCTTAGGAGCTATCCGGAACGTCGGTCACAACGTGGTGGATGGAATCATTCAAGCTCGTAGTGAAAAACCATTTACTTCATTTAGTGATTTTTTGGCCCGGGTTCCACAGCAAGTTTGCTCCAAGCGCACTATTGAGTCGCTAATCAAGGCAGGCGCGTTTGATTCGCTCGGTCACACGAGACGATCTCTCTTTGAGATCTACGAAGAGGCTGTTGACGCTTCTTCCGTGACTAAGCGCAACGAATCAGCTGGCCAGGTAGATCTATTTGGGGACCTGTTTGATGACATGGGAACCTCGGTTAAAGTTCCCGATAGACCCGAATGGCCCAAAGCCGAAAAGTTGGCGCACGAGAGAGAAATGCTCGGACTATACGTATCGGACCACCCGCTTTCAGGCAGAGAGAGTCAGTTGGCTCAGTTCGCTGAGTTCACCATCGGAGATCTACTGACCAGCGAAGACATCAAGGACGGCGAAACGGTAACTATTGCTGGGTTGATCTCCAGCGTGACTCATCGCGTTGCCCGCTCGTCGGGTAATCCTTACGCGAACGTATCTATCGAAGATTTCGAGGGCGAAGTGAATGTGATGTTCATGGGTAAGACCTACCGCGAGTATTCAGAGCAACTCGTCAACGACGAAGTTGTGGTCATCAGGGGCCGCATCAACATGCGCGATGATGGCGTTGCCATCTCGGCGTTCTCACTTGAGCCAATCGCCATCGGGGCTCAGGGGGTATCCAGTGGTCCGCTTCGTTTGCAATTACCGGAGTCTGAGGCAACCAGATCTGTTTTGGAAAACCTTGACTCGACGCTAAAAGCTCATCCTGGAAAAGAAGAAGTTCACTTGACTTTTCTGGATGACAGCAATCCGCGTAGCTTCAAACTCCAACCAACTGTGAAGATTACCGATGATCTTCTTGGTGAACTAAAAGCATTACTTGGAACTCAAGGGTTTGTTCAGAGGGATTCGTCGGAAGTAGTGAAGTAAGCTCGCTGGTTATATAGCAGGGGTTTGTCTTGCTCTCCAGTTAGACCCGAAATGATGTCGATGATAAACACCGCGTTCTGTTCAACGTGGTGAAATTCCCTAACTTTCCCAAAGAGAACTGCAGTTACGTTTTGAAAAACTGGTAAGTCAAATTCGGATCGCTGCCAATCAGAGTCAAGGAATCTCTTGGTGTTGTCGGCTGCCATTTTCTCGGCCAAATCTAGATTTCTTGCACCGAGCATATGTAGCGCGATGTACTTGGCGGTCGAAATTGCCGGCCAAGAGGATGAGCCTTGAGAGACATTGAAGGTAACGAGTGCTGGATTTGAGCCAAGGGAGGTCATGGAGGTGGCCGTGAAGCCCACCGGGTTGCCAGCATTGTCATTGGTTGTGATTACGGCCACTCCCGAGGCATGGCGCCTGAAGGCGGCCTTGAGGGCCTCGCTGGAGTCTGGGTTTAGGTTGGGGTCAAGCATCTACTTCAGGGTAGTAGAGATTTTGGGGTTGTCGAACCGCTCAAATTCAGGGATTTTAGGGTCGACATTCACGACACGCCGAATATCGGACAAATTTGCAAATATGCCCCTTAAACCACAAGATATAGGGACGGAAGAGCGAAAAGTTTCCACATCTAGTGGAAGGTTATCGGGGAATTCGGCTAAAATCCAAGCAAATCCACTGTATTTACGGGAGAAAGGCATCAGCTCATGAATTGTCCTTTTTGCCGCAATACAGAATCCAGGGTCACAGATTCTAGGGCT
>JBIIQS010000107.1:0-3441 GCA_044341965.1 Rhodoluna sp. | reverse complement strand
CAGTCGAATAATCGGAGCAATACTTGTTCTAATTTCAGGGATAACAGTTGTGCTTTTGTTTAATTCAAAAGTGGTTGCCGCCACCAATGAGGAAACAGAAGGCGATCTACCGAACTAGCTATAAGTTTCTAGATGTCTAGTTGCTTCCGAAGGCTGTCGACGTGACCGGTTGCCTTTACGTTATAAAGGGCTAGCTCTAGCTTTCCAGTCTCATCCACTGCAAAAGTTGATCGCAGCACGCCCTCATAGGTCCTGCCATACATGCTCTTGGTTCCATAAGCCCCGTACTTTTTGTGAATAGTCAGGTCAGGATCTGCCAGCAGAGCGAACTTGAGTTTGTGAGCTTTCTGGAACTTCTGCATCTTTTCGACGCTGTCTGGCGAGACTCCAAGAACCTCGTAGCCGGCCTTGTTTAGAGCCTTTAGGTTCTCATTAAAGTCTTCTGCTTCCTTGGTGCAACCAGGTGTCAGTGCAGCTGGAAAGAAGTAAACAATGACCTTTTTGCCCTTGAACGAGGAGAGTTTTACCTTGGTTCCGTCGTGATTGACGAGTGTGAAATCAGGGGCCTTGTTGCCAACTTCTAGCCTCTTTGCCTCAGCCATTTATCCTCCAGTGGGGTGAATTCGGGGTGTGACTAAAGTCTAAACCACAGCCAAATTGGTTGTGGGGGCCAGCGATTATGCTTGAAGAATGTTGCTGCGGTTGATTCAAATCTCTCGTCCAGTGCTTTGGATCAACACCATAGGCACCTCGGTTATTGCCATGTGGCTTGGCGGGGACCTGTGGCGCTGGGACATCATTCCTTTCCTTATTTGGGTAACTTTCCCTTTCAATCTGTTGATCTATGGAATCAACGACATCTTTGATCAGGAGACCGACAATATAAATGCCCGCAAGGGTGGCATGGAGGGCGCCAAGATCAGCCCCCGCGAAGTGGTGCCAATCTTTGTGGCGGTAGCAGTCTCCAACATCCCGTTCTTGATCTACTTTGCCTTTACGGTGCCACCAGCTGCCATGGCTTGGATATTGGCCTATGGACTCTTTTTCTACTTCTATTCATCCCCGCCATTTAGATTCAAAGCTAGGCCTGTCTGGGACTCGGTCTCTAACACCGACTACGCCTTCCCGCTAGTTTTCATTCCACTAGCCTTTGGCCACGAACCTCTTTGGTTTGCTGCTATCGGTCTTATGGTCTGGTCCATGGCCAAACACACCTTTGACGCCGTCCAGGACATTCCCCAAGACAGCTTCGTTGGCATCAAGACAACCGCTGTTTGGCTAGGAACAAAGGGAAGTGCTTACTGGGTTGGTTTTTGGTGGCTTATTTCAACCATCTTGTTTGCACTGGTAAACATTCCGGTTGCGATTGTGAACGCAGTAATCGCTGGCTATCTAACCGTTGCCATCTTTAGAAAACCAGTTCCTGAAACAGGTCGAAAGCTCTATCGGCTTTCGATTGCCTTCCCATACATTGCAGGAACTGTTGCTGGAGTTCAGTTGGTAGCCGCGATGTTTATGGGTGTCTACCCTTGAGTCAGAAATCTATCGTTGTAATCGGCGCTGGTATCAGCGGCCTGGCAACAGCTGCCCTGCTTGCTAAAGCAGGACACAAGGTTAAAGTTATCGAAGGCTCCGACTGGATTGGTGGCAAGTCAAGGCGAATCCTTGTTGACGGCCAGCGCATGGACACCGGTCCAGCTCTTGTTACCTTTCCAGGTGTTTGGAAAGAGTTTCTTCGTAGGTATGAAAACCTCGGCGATACCTCTATACAAGCAAGCCAAATCGCCCCAATAGAGTTCGAACCACTATCCGAGGTTGGCGAATACTTCTATAAAGGCGATAAGTGCTTATTGCCTGTTGAACAAGGCAACAAATGGCACGAGAGCTGGAACCGTTTCGAAGCCATTCACGGAAAGCTCGATAAAGAAATAACCACGTTACTTACCAACACCTCAATGAGCCCAAAGGCAGTTCCTGCAGTTAGCAAGCTCGTTTCCAACTACGGGCTGAGACTTACAACCAAGAGTTACCTAGATGGTTTGAAGTGGTTACCGGAAGGCCTCAAAGAAGTCATTTCAATCCACACATTGAACGCGGGTGTTGCCCCAGAAAGCACCTTGGCACTATTTGCAACAATGCCCGCCGTGATGGCAACCCAGCAGGTGCTCGTTCCAGTGGGTGGCGTCAATGAGATTCCACTTACTTTGGAAAAGCTCGCTCGTCACGCAGGGGTCGAGATAAGTCTCAATGAAAAAGTAATTTCAATCTCCAAAGGTAAGGTCACAACTACCCAAGGCTCTTATTCGGCAGATCTAGTGATCTCCAGCCTGGATGCAAAGGTGACGGATCGGTTACTTGGCAAGAAAACCCAAGAGCAAAACCGCAAGATGTCTTGTTCCGGGGTAGCGATCTATGCGGTTTTAGAACAAGACCTGCCACAAGCCACCAAGACCCACTCGGTGATCATGCCTGATGACCCAGCAGCGCTGCATAAATCTCTTGGAAACAAGGTGCTGCCAGAGCAGTCCATGGTGTTTGTGAATTACTACAAGGCTGGGCATATCTACCCAAACAAGAAATCTACAGTAGCCGTCTTGATTACAGCTCCCGCCGATGGCAAGCACTATGACATCAACAGTGACTTTGCTAAGCGTGAGCTGGAGCGAGTCAGCAAAGTCCTGGGATTACCCAAGAACATCAAAGAGTATTTTGGTGAATTCCAGATTCTTGACCCCGAGTATTTCTCTGGCTGGGGTGCTACCGGTGGAGCGCTATACGGGGAAGCTAGAAAGATTTGGCAGTCCGGGCCACTCCACCAGCCAAAGCACTCGTCCATTCTTCGGCCATGGCTTTGGCGGGTTGGTGCATCAACTCATCCAGGCGGGGGAATACCTGCCGTACTTGGTGGATCGCTGATTGCTACCGAGAAGCTACTTAGGCGACTAGGAAATAAGGATCAAAACAATAGTGATTCGTCGCTAATTCCGATGCTAGCTACCGACGCTGATTGATACGGCTACTTCCGAGCCAACTTCTAGTTCTTCAGCAAACCGCACCGCGTTTTTGATGGGTAAATAGTAAAGACCATCCTTGGGGATGAGTGCTGTAGAGAATTCCGTCTTTCCGATCTTCCCAATCACTGGAATCACACCCCAGCCATAAGTTAGCTGGGCAGCCATAGCTTTAATCTTTTTACTTGGCACCTCAGGCACTGGAACAAAGAAAAAAGGTGAAGGTCCCCGCCACTCGATCATGGCGCCCTTGAACTTAGTAACCACTAGGTCTTTGGAAAACTCATGACGGCGGCGTTTAGTATGGCAATCAAATAGACCCCACTAACTACCCAAGGTCCAATTCCTTCGGAAATGCTGGAAACTGGCACTCGCTTGGACATGTGAAATACGTTTATGGCTAGATGTGGTGCAAAGATTATCCAAGCTA